>JBJKQC010000330.1:0-2690 GCA_046705745.1 Dehalococcoidia bacterium | reverse complement strand
GCCTACCGCTGATTGGCGCTGGAGCGTTGCTCTGGAGCTGGGCCGTGGAGACGATGACTAGGGCAGGGACCTCTCCTGAGCCCTGGGGACCAACGACGACTGTCGTCAGCCGAGGTCCGTTCCGGTTCAGCCGCAATCCGATCTACGTAAGCTATATCGCGGGTTACCTTGGAGTATCCGTTCTTTCCAACAAGCTATGGCCCGTGCTGACACTGCTGCCTGCGATGATCGCGCTTTACCGGCGCGTGGTCCGGCGCGAGGAGGCCGATCTGGAGCGGAAGTTCGGCGATGAGTACCGCGCGTACAAGCGTCGCGTACGTCGGTGGCTCTAAGCATGCATAAGCGGCGGCGGATACTGTGGACGTAGCCATCGGATAGGCGGATAGAACACGGCAAGCGGCGCCGCTAGCCCTATCGGCTCAGGGGCTGGGAGTGGCGGCGGTGATGCTCAGCCCGGCTTGCTGGCGCAGGTCCCGCAGCATGTTGAGACCCTTGCGGGTGTCGCTGGCTACGCGGGCGGCATCCCAGCGCGCCAACCGCTGCTTGAAGAGCCAGTAGGTGAACTCCTTCCAGTCCGCTAGCGTGAACTTAACGCTGAGTTTTTCGCCTCGGACGCGGCGGAACTTACGCACCAAAGATGCCTCGTCCGCACCGTAAAGCCGCTGGGTTACCACGTCATGGATGCCCAGGCCGTGGTGAAGCCCTCGGACGCCGTGTTCCTTGGCGACCTCTTGCTCTACGGCGAGCCACAGGGCCTCCTCTACCACCACGCCGTAAAAGAAGTTGAGGTGTGCCCGGTACTTGGCTACGCCAAGGGAATTGCGGAATTGCTCTGTTGTTACCTCCGGCGGCAACTCACCACGAAGCAGCAGTCGCTCGCAGTCTTCCGTCGGCACGGCATTTGGCACTTCCCGAAGCAGCCGCCCCGCCAAGGCTAGCCAGTCAAAGGCCTCACCGCCGATCAGGTAGACGCATTGCTGGCCATTGAGGACCTCGCAAGGGGAGTGCCACAGTCCAACGGCTTCCATCAGCACATGAGACCAAGGGCGTCCGGCGCGGATTTCGCGCCGGAGGTACGTCAGGGCCTCCGGCTCATGAAGAGCAAGCATGCCAGTGTCCCAGGGCGCAAACGCCTCGGTCACGGCGCCACGGGACATGTCGCCGGCGGCGACCACTAGGCTGCTGCTCCATGACAACGCTTGTACTTCTTCCCGCTGCCGCAATAACAGGGGTCGTTCCGACCGATCTTGCGACTGGCGGAGAAGGGAACGGCCTCGGGAGCCGAGCCGCTCTTATTGGCCTTGGCCATGACCGTAGACACCTTGTTGGTGTCCACGGCGGCCATCTTTTGCGCCCGAGGACTGTTGCCGTTGGCGGTTTTGGCGACGTTGGCCGAACTATTGTTCGGACTCGGTGGAGTGCCTGCGGGAACGGCACCTGCGGCCGGAGGCTGCTGGGCAGGAGCTACGTGGAAGATGGTGTGGACGATGTCCCGCTGGATACGTTCCAGCAGGCCTTCGAAGGCTTCGTGGCCTTCCTTTTTGTACATAACCAGCGGGTCACGCTGGCCGTATGCGTGCAGTCCGATCCCTTGGCGCAGGTTCTGCATCAGGGTCAGGTGCTGCACCCAGTGCCGGTCGACGGTCTGGAGCATGATGGCCCGTTCGATGGCCCGCATGACCTCCGGTGTGAATTGTTCCTCACGCTCATCGTAGAGTTTCTCAGCGGCGTCCAAAACAGCGTCTTCCGTGGCCTCGGCCCCGTTCACAAACACAAAGTCCTCGTCGATTTCAGACGGCAGCGGGAGTATGGTGTTGAGCTCCGCCAGCATAGGCGCCGGGTCCCACTGCTCCGGATCGCCGGCGAGGGCGGAGCGGACGACGCCTATGATTTCTTTGCCGACCATCTCCTGGATGTTGGCCTTCAGGTCCACACCTTCCAAGACCTTGCGGCGCTCCTCGTAGATGACTTCCCGGTGCTTGTTCACTACGTCGTCATATTCGACGAGGTGCTTTCTGATGTCGAAGTAGTAGGACTCGACTTTGCCCTGGGTCATTTCCAGGGTCTTGGTGAGCATGCCGCTTTCCAGGGGCACGTCATCGGGCAGGGCGCGGCCGACCAACCTGCCCATGGCGCCGCTGCCAAACCGAACGAGGATGTCGTCCTCTAGGGAGCCGTAAAAGCGCGTTTCACCAGGGTCTCCCTGCCGGCCGGCGCGTCCGCGGAGCTGGTTGTCGATGCGTCGCGATTCGTGGCGCTCGGTCCCCACGACGTAGAGGCCGCCCAGCGCCAGGACGCTGTCGTGGTCCTTTTGCCACTGCTCCGGCAACTCCGCCTGCTTGGGGTCACCGCCCAGGATGATGTCGGTACCACGGCCAGCCATGCTGGTGGAAACGGTGACGGCGCCGGGCTTGCCCGCCTGCGCAATGATGTGGGCTTCACGCTCGTGGTTCTTGGCATTCAGCACTTCGTGGGGGATGCCCTTGCGCCGGAGCATTTCGCTCAACTCTTCCGAGCGTTCGATGGATACAGTCCCGACCAAGACGGGGCGGCCCTTTTTGTGCTGCTCGGCGATGTCATCGACCGCGGCCGCGAACTTGGCTGTATGCGTCTTGTAGACGAGGTCCGGAAAGTCCGTCCGGACCATGGGCAGGTTGGTGGGAACGGCGACGACCTCTAGGCCGTAGACC
>JBJKQC010000329.1:0-3487 GCA_046705745.1 Dehalococcoidia bacterium | reverse complement strand
GGGCTTGTCCACACGCCTTTGGCCGGACAAGTGCCAGCCATATCAAACGGCCACAAAGGAGGGCCGCACCTGGCATGGTTGATTGCACGCAGTCACGAGAGCCCGTGAGCGACTGTGCGCACACAGGGCTTCCCCTGGATATCCATGGCATTTTGTACTTAGAAGGCTGAAGGATGCACCTATGTCAATGCAAAAGGCACGGCGTGAGGCTAGAACAATAGGACAGGGCCCTGCTGTCACACGACAGGGTGAGCCGGACACAAGCGTTATGGCAGCAGGAGCTGTTCTGGCGAACGCCTGGCAACGGTATGCGCTCCAACTATTGAAGTCACGCTGGAATGCCCCTCCCATGAGCATGGGAGTGACCAGCATCATCCGGGGCGAAGGGCGCACCACCGCCAGCGTGGGTCTTGCTGTCGCGATAGCGGAGGAAACCTCCTCGCCCGTTGTTTTGTTAGGGCTCGATTCGCGGGGGTATGGCCTGGCTGAAGCATTTGGGCTACTCAGCGGGCCCGACTTGGAAGGGGTGCTTTGCAGCACGTGGACAGTGGAGGCCGCAGTGACGCAGACACGCGTCCGGAATTTGGCCGTGCTCCCCGCCTCCACCGCCGCGGCCCGGCCCAACACAGCCTCCGACCGCATTTGGTTTCAGGCCGTGCAACGGCTGCCGGCTATCTTGGATGAGCTGAAACAGGACTTTTCATACATAGTGTGCGACATGCCTCCTTTGCTCGGTGAATCACCAACGAGTGGCCTAGCGCAACGAATGGACGCGTTGGTGTTGCTCACGCGAGCCGGCATGACTCCCTTGCAAAAGTTAGAGGAAGGGCTCGCGCTCTTGGACCACGAGCGGCTCACCGGGGTGGCGCACATCGGCGCCCCCATGACCAACGTTCCAAAGTGGGTCGCATCACTCTTGCTGGAGTAGTCCTGTGAGTACTCTTGCAAGCGCCCTTGGTCCCTTCTTCTTGATGGCTGCCATCTACACGATTCTGGGGCTTACCGTACACCGCTACACACGCCGCTTGAGGCTGCTGCTGGTGACGCTCTCCATTGGAGTGCCCCTGGTCGTTTTGTTGGCCTGGCAGTTCACTTACTAAGCTTTCCCCAGGCGGCTATGACCACATACACGTCATCTCGTCCCGCTCCAGAAACATTCAGCCCATCAAGCATCCGCAGGACATTAGTTCTCGTTGCCTCGGCTATCTTGGCGGTCCTCTTCGGCATGGGCCTTGCTATGTCGTCGGGGAACCTAGGACTGGTGCTCACGCTGGTGGGACTGGCAGTGGCGGTACCTTTCATCTGGCACCGGCCCCAGTTCGGTCTGTACATGCTGGCCGGAGCAGCGGCATCCATCGAAACCTACTACTTGCACTTTCCCGATTCCCTCACAGACCTTGTCCCCTTCTACCACTCGCTCAACAGTTTGGGCAGCCCGCTCCCCATGCCACTCACACCGGGTGAGATTATTGGCTTGTTCACGGTCGGAGTCGTTATTGTCAAACGCCTGTCGAACCGGCAGAAGGCAATCGAGACCGGCCCACTCTTCCCACCAGTGGCCCTCCTGACCGCCTTCGCAGCAGTGGGACTCGTCCATGGCCTCGCGACCGGAGGTAGCGTCAGCGCCGCCAACTATGAGGTGCGCCCCGAGTTCTACCTGGCGGTCTCGCTCGTACTCACATACACCCTCGTGCAAAAACCAGGGCAAGTACGCCTGTTGCTCTGGATAATGTTGTGCGCCATTGCTCTGAAGGGTGTCCTCGGCATGTGGCGCTACCTGGTGACCCTCCACGGCAACCTCAACCTCACCGCACTACAGCAGCTGAGCGTAACGCTGAACGCCAACTCCATCTTTTCCCATGAAGAGGCTTTCTTCTTCGATTTCTTCATGCTGTTCCCGATAAGCATGTTCCTGTTCCGAACGGGGAAAGTCCAGCGCATGTTCGCGGTTGCATTCCTGATACCAATTGTCATCTCCTTCCTCGCCATGAACCGGCGCGCCGCGTTGATCGCGCTGGTCCTTGGAGTGATCGTCATTGCGTTCGCCGCCTTGCTCTGGGAGCCGTCCCGCCGGCGCATGCTCATTACCGTGGGCGTTGTCTTCCTAGTCGTGTTTCCGGTCTACGTGGTCGCTTTCGGTTCGAGCAACAGCACCTTCGCACTGCCAGCCCGGGCAATCGTCTCCCTCTATCACCCGGACCCCCGTGACCAGTCTTCCAACCAATACCGCGTTGCGGAGACCGAAAACATCAGCCGGACGATTGTGCAGTCTCCAATAATAGGCGTGGGATACGGCCGCCCCTTCTCCATTTATTATCCGATGGCCAATATCAGCGTTCTCTATTCTTTCTGGAACATCGCCCCGCACGATTCGCTGCTGTGGGTCTGGCTGAAGCTGGGCATCGTTGGCATGGCGGTCTTCTGGTTTTTCATTGGCCGCAGCCTGATCGCCACTGGCTCGGGTGCCCACAATACTCCAGACCCTTACCTACGGGCCATCGGGGCTCTCACGCTCGCGATGATCATCGCATGGATTGTCGAGGGCGCCACGGACATAGGGTTCATCGACATCCGCATGGCCACGATGATGGGCGTGCTGCTTGGCGTTGCAGCCCGCATTCCCCTACTTGCTCCGGACAAGGAGCCATCGGCAGCCCCGACTAGTCCGCAGGCGTAGCCCCGCCGTAATCATCGGCGGCATGGCGGTGGTATCGCTCCCGCGTAGAGTCGTCCGTGGAGGGACTCTCGTGGCTATCGAGCAAGCATCGCAAAGCCGCCCTACAAAGCAGACTGACCGCGTTCGCATAGGCCCCATGGTGCTGGACCGCTTGGCCTTGGATGAGGCCGTGGAGCGGATCGAGGCGGCCGTGAAGGGGGCGGGTCAACCTCTGCACGTGGTGACCGCGAACACCCAATTTCTCGGGCGGGCGCGAAAGAATGCCGAATTCGCCAGTGTGGTCTGCGAGGCCGGAATGGTCGTGGCAGACGGGACGCCCTTGCGCTGGCTCTGCCGGCTCCAGCGGGCAACGCCTGGACCACGGATCACCGGCCACGACTTGCTCCACGCCTGTGCGGCATTGGCAGCCGAGCGGGCATATTCCATCGGTTTCCTGGGAGCGGGGAGAGATGTCGCGGCCCGGGCGGCGGAGCGCCTAGAAGCCACGTACCCAGGACTTCGAATTGCTGGCGCGTTTCAAGGCGACTTCAATTCTGACGGCTCCGGAAAAACGGAAGCGGACGATCAGGGCGTTAGGACTGCGATCAGCGCGGCCAGGCCGGACATACTGTTTGTCGCCTTGGGCTGCCCAAAACAGGAGTTCTGGATTCAGCGTAATGCTCGGGCCATCGGCGTACCGGTGTGTATTGGCGTTGGTGGCGTACTGGATGTACTGGCCGGCCGCTTCAGCCGCGCTCCGTTATGGGCCCAACGCTCTGGGATGGAATGGTTCTACCGGCTTGCACAGGAGCCGGGACGCCTCTGGAAGCG
>JBJKQC010000328.1:0-3663 GCA_046705745.1 Dehalococcoidia bacterium | reverse complement strand
GCAGCAGTGCGTTGTCCTCTATCCTCCCCATGACCGCCGGACGTCCGGCCCGGAGACGCCGGGCCAATTCCTCCGCGCCGCCCGCGATCTCCGCAGTCGATATACGCACCAGCCGCGTCGGTAGGCTATCCGCGGGCAGGCTCCCGCCGCCGATTGCCGAGCTGCCATCGCCCACGTCGGCCTGCGACCCAACGGCGTTCGCGACAGCCTCCGCACGCTCGGTCAACTCTTCCAATGATGTCCCGATCATTCGCCACACCGGCACCTGCTGCCGCGCCTCACCACGAACATAATGCAGGAGCGTCGCGTGGCGCGCCGCCAACGTGTGTTTGTCGGCACCGAGCGCGCGGGCCACTGGGTGAGAAGCCACCATGGCGATCAGATATAGGATGCCCACCACAATGCCGGCCTGTGGCCCCCCCAGCAGCTTGTCGCCTGAGAAGAATACCAAGCCGGCGCCAGCCGCGAGGCTCTCCTGGGGCATGGGTTCATGGGTGAGGCCGAAGTCAGCGGTGTCCAGAAGCGCTCCGCTGCCCAGGTCATGGAGCACCGGCAGCCCATGAGCCTCGCCAACTCGTACTATCTCCCAGAGCCCCGGCTCATGCGTGAATCCAACCACTTTGAAGTTGCTGCGGTGCACCACCAGCAACGCTGCGGTCTCGGGCGTGATCGCGCGCTCGTAGTCCCCGGCGTATGTCCTGTTGACTGTGCCAACCTCCACTAGGCGCGCCCCGCTCTGCTCCAGCACATCGGGAATGCGGAAGCCGCCGCCAATCTCGCTGGCCTCCCCGCGAGAGACAATGACCTCCTTGCCCATCGCGACGGCAGCCAAGCCCAGCAGCATCGCGCCGGCGTTGTTGTTCACTGCTATCGCAGCTTCAGCACTCGTAAGCGTGTGCAACAGTTCGGCAACGGCGGTGTGGCGCGAGCCGCGCTTCCCTTCCTCCAAGTCCAGTTCAAGGCTAGAGTAGCCCTCACCGGCCCCGGCAGCGGCCTGTGTGGCAGCCCGTGACAACGGCGCGCGCCCCAGGTTCGTGTGCAAGATCACGCCAGTCGCGTTGATGACCGGCGTCGGCCAGCCGTGATCGATGCCCAGGATAGCCTCCGCCGTGGCTCGGGCAACCACAAAGGCAGAGGGCGCCTGTTCGCCCGCCGCTACCTTGACACGCGCTTCCGCCAGCCGGGCACGGACCGCCTCGACGACGATCTCGCGGCGGTACCGCTCCAGTACCCCGGCCAGGCTCGACTCAGCCAGCACTCTATCGACGCTGGGAAGATCGCGCAGGCCCAGTTTTCCGTTGCTCTTGCTCATGGTGCCTTCACCCTGGTTCCGCCTGCCCGCCTCAACCCGGTTTTCGCCGCGAAGGCCAGCCCACCTGCGAAGCCCAGGCTGGTCGCAGCTGTTGCCATTTGGCCCGCATGAGGACGGCAAGCGGTAACCGCTAGCTCAGCATGATAGAAGGCCAGTCATATGGCAGACAATGGCGTGCGGGGCCGCCTTGGTATAATCACACGAGCGCGCCCGGAAGTGTTCACCAAGCCGAGGTGGCGGAACGGTAGACGCCGCGGACTTAAAATCCGCTACTGGGAGACCAGTGTAAGGGTTCGAGTCCCTTCCTCGGCACCATCATAGACATAACGCCGTTTCCCGGGATCGCGCCAACGGGCAGGCAAGCCCATTGGCAACGACGTAAGAACGCCCCGGTCTATGCTCAAGGGCTGTAGAGCCCCTGTCACGTAACCGGCGCGGCGCCCTTGAATACCGAAGCGATGGCATCTTCAAGCGCGCTCATCGTCACCGGCTTGTTCAGCACCATGTCCACCGACTCCCAGAGAGACTCTCCTGCGCTGCTGACTAGGTCTCGAAACCCAGTGATGATGATTACCGGCGTGCCGGGAGCCCGTTTCTTGACCTCGGTACCCAGCTCAACGCCGTTCTTCCCCCCCATCGCTAGATCGGTCAGCACCAGGCGGATACACCCGCTATCGAGAAGTCCGAGCGCCTCTTCGGCGCTCGCCGCGGTTTCGACTTCGTACCCCAGCGCGCTGAGGTACTCCGAGAGCAATTCTCGGACAGATGCCTCATCGTCCACCACCAGCACCTGCGGCGTGCCCTGCCCTTCCGATGCCTCCTCGTTGGCCGGCAGCCGCATGGACACCACCGTTCCCTGCCCAATCTCGCTCTGAATGTCCAAGGTTCCCTGGTGCCGCCGCACGCAGCCTTGGACCATGGCCAGGCCGAGCCCGGTACCCGCCCGTCCCTTCGTGGTGAAAAATGGCTCTATGCACCGCGCCAGCGTCTCTGGAGACATACCCACTCCGGTGTCCTTCACCTGGACCACCACATCCGCTCCCGCACGCGCGGTTGAGACCGATATCGTACCTCCGGCCGGCAGAGCGTCCATTGCGTTGAAGACGAGGTTGAGCACGGCCTGTCGGAGCTCCTCCTCCCTGCCGCTCACGATCGCTGGTCCGTCCACCGGGTCGGAGACCAATTCGATGGCAACGCCTTCTTGAAGGGCCTGGTCCTTTCGCCGCAGCTCCGCCAAGTCCACGACCTGCTCCACCACATGGTTCATATCCACTGGAGAGAGCTTTTCGTGCTCGGAGCGCTCCCGGTAGAAGTCTCGCAGTCGGCTCACCATGGACGCGGCGTCTTGAGCGGAGGTATGGATGATATCGAGCGCTTTCCCGAGATATTCGGGGTTGGAGCGGTGACGGTCGCTCTTTACAAGCAGCTCGCTGTAGCCAATGATCGGCGTCAAGGTGTTATTCACATCGTGCGCGATGCCGCTGGCAATCTGCCCCATCACACGCATCCGCTCGGTCCGCAACAGTTGCTTCTCCATCTCCGTTCGCTCGGTAAGGTCGCGGGCGACTCCAAGCCACACGAGCCGGTCCTCGAAGTTAGCGGACGAGGCCCGTATTTCGACTGGGACCAATTGCCTGTCCAATCGAAGCAGCTTCACGTCCTGGGTCACCTGCTCACCGCGCAACGCCTGTTGGAACGCTTCCCCGAACCGGGCCTGGTCATCGGCCGGCAAGAACGTCTCCACAGGCATGCCTCGCAACTCTTCCGGCCGTCTCTGGAGCATGTATGCCGCCGCCAAGTTGAGGTCGAGCAATTTCCCTTCAGGGGACGCGACAAGAACGGCGTCGCTCATCGTGCGGAACAACGCCTCGTATTGGCCCATAATCGCACGTTCTTCCCTGCGGGCCTCATCCCGCTGGGAAACGATCCACATCACCAGCCCGCCCGATATCGCCAACGCCAGCAAGCGAATGGGAAGCTGTTGGACGTCATAACTGCCTGCCCCGTAGAAATGCCAGCTGACCAATGCTATCCACGCTTCCCAGGTCGCCGTATATAAGACGGCCAAGGCCGGCCCCAGGCGGACCACTCCAATGATGACCACGGGGAAAATGATGAGGTACAGGTCGTTGGTCGGGGCAGGCGCATGAAAGTTATCCACGGACGCGACGCTCCACCAGCCGGCCAGGAGAACGAGGTTGTCTAGGACAAAGCCGCCCAGGAAGGCGACGCGGAGCTTCCCAAGCCAGAGCAGGCCCGCCACTCCCGCGTTGTAGGTGAGCACGAAGCCCAGGAGACCCATCAACGGCACGAACGCGGCCGTACTGCGAAGGAAAAGCACGCCGCCGATG
>JBJKQC010000327.1:0-4649 GCA_046705745.1 Dehalococcoidia bacterium | reverse complement strand
ACAGTGATGTCTGTGCCCATGGCACGAAAGGCAGCCCGCTGCTCCATGAGCACCACGGCGCCCATCTCAAGAAGCCCTTGTGCGTGCCATGGGCTGGAATGAGAAGATTGGAGCTGGTGCTTGTGAGTAGCTGGGCACCGGAGACGTCTGCTGAGCAGACGTGGACGTCTGTGGCTGATAGGTCGAGCTGGTCTGAGACCCGGGGCCCATCGGCACGGGCTGAGGGTTGGCGGAAGCTCCGCCTTGGCTCCCCCCGGTCGAAGGCTGTTGGTTGGCCGCAGCGCTCGGTAGGGGAGGCGTGGTCGCGGCAATCCCGGCATAGGTACCAACAAGGCCAATAGCGGCCGCCATAGTCATGCCGATGTGAAGCTTTTTATAATCACGGTTCCTGGGCATAGGCTTGCTCCTTACTAATCGTCACCGTAGTATCCACGCCTCCCCTCATGATGCTCGCGCTCGCCTCCGAAGACGTAGCTAGGCGGGGCGTTCTGGGTCGTTGTTTGGTTGTTCGGGAGGGTCTCGCCGCCCAAAGGCGTCTGCCCCAAAGGCGTCTGATTATTCGGGGTTGTCTGATTGTCCAGAGGCGTCTGACTGGAGAGGGATGTCGAGGTTGAGGCTGGCGTGCTGGCAGCAGCAGGCGATTGCGTCTGGCTACTGGCCGCTTTGATTAGGGCGCTGCCATAGCCGCCATTGACCAGGCCCACGAACACGAACATGGCCATGACTACAGCGGTCAGGCAGCCCGACCACACCAAGACGCTTTTGCTCATCCTTGCCCTCCAGCTATAAAGCCTACGACCTTATGCTTGGACAAATCTTGGCGCTTCCTTTGTATTTTCCCAGGAAATCATACGCCAACGGCCATATAATCGCCTAAAAGGGCAGTTGGCGAATGCGCGTACTCCTAGTGGAAGACGACGAACGCTTGGTTCGCGTCATCAAGCGAGTCCTGGAACAAGAGCAGATCACGGTGGACGCCGCGCGAGATGGTCCCTCCGCAGTGTTGCTGGCGGGGCAAGCCCGCTACGATGCGATCATCTTGGACGTAATGCTGCCAGCGATGAACGGGATTCAGGTCAGCCGCGTCCTGCGCGAGTCCGGGAACCAGTCCCCTATCCTCATGCTCACGGCACTCGGCGAAGTCCACGACAAGGTGCGTGGACTCGATGCCGGAGCGGACGATTATCTCACCAAGCCGTTCTCGTTCGATGAGTTGCTCGCCCGCCTGCGGGCGCTGTTCAGACGGGGCCAACAGCCCCAAGGCGAGGCGATCCTTCGGGTCGGCCGTCTGCAAGTGGACCTCGTGCGTCACGTTGCAACGCTTGACGAGAAAGTGCTGGACTTGACGCCGACGGAATTCCGGCTCCTGGAGCTGTTCATGCGGCAGCCCGACCGTGTGTTCAACCGGGCGCAGATCATCGAGCAGGTGTGGGGATACGAGTTCGACGGCAATACCACGGTGATAGAGACATACATTCACTACCTTCGGAACAAGCTGAAGAATGAAGCCGGGTCGCCGCGGATTCAAACGGTGCGCGGTGTCGGCTACGTGCTGAGAAAGCCGTGACCATGTTCCGCGGGCTGATCGTCCGCCTCACGCTGTTCAACGCCCTTGTCATCGGCGGGATTCTGCTGGTCGCTGCGGTGGGCACATACTTCGGCGTGAGCCTCACTCTGGATAACGGGCTGGACGCCAGCTTGCGTGAGTCCGCTCAAACACTGGAGCAGTCCCAGGTGCTCGATGAGGTGTTCGGCGGTCAAACGACATTAGGCGGCATCGTCCCTGCCCGCGGCGAATCAGCCGAGCAGAATACCGTCATCGTCGTGCCGGCCCTTGTCATGCTGTTTGATCTTCAGGGCAACACGCTCTACCGCGACAACTCGGGGGGGGCAGCCTTCGCCACCTTGACCAGCTCCAGTTCATATGCCGCCGCATCAACTGGGCAACCTGCGATGACGTCGGTCCGCGCCGGAGAGGACCAGTACCGCGTCCTCTTACTCCCGGTCTACCGCGTTGGACAACTGGCGGGAGTGGCTGGATTGGCAGCCTCCCAAGAGGCGCAGAACGCAACTTTGGCCGCCTTGAAGAAGATTCTCTTCATCATCGGCGGCATTGGCGTCCTATTGGCGCTGATAGGGGGAGCCGCTCTTACCACCCGAGGAATCCGCCCTATTCGCGAGGCCTTCTTTCGACAGCGGGCCTTCATCGCCGATGCGTCTCACCAGCTTAAGACCCCTATTGCTGTCGTACGGGCCGACGCCGACGCGCTGCAGCGGACAGTCCATACACTCCCACCGGAAGACGCGCAGATATTGGAGGACCTCGTACAAGAGAGCACGTTCCTGAGCGACCTTGTGGGACAATTGCTGGCCGTCGCCCGGATGGAGGGTCCAGAAAGGGTTCAGTCCCGGCAGGAGCTGTTCGATCTCACACAGCTCACTGAAGAGACATCTCATGCGGTCGAGAGGGTTGCGACAGAGAAGGGGGTGCACGTGAAGCTCGACCGGGCTGACGCCCCGTTGCATATGCGCGGCGACCGCACGCAAATCCGACTGGCGATGATGGCGCTGCTGGACAATGCAATCAAGTACAACGTGCCGGGCGGGTCGGTGACGATGACGGTGCGGAGGTCGGGCAGTTGGGCCAATATAGCCATTGAAGATACCGGACTGGGCATAGAGGAGGAAGAGCAATCCCGTGTCTGGGAGCGGTTTTACCGCGCGCCGAAGGTCCAGGGCGGTACGGTAGAAGGAGCGGGGCTAGGCCTGTCCATCGTGCGGGAAATCGTGCGCCGCCACGGCGGGCGCTTGCTGCTGAACAGCAGCGTCGGGCGCGGAACAACGGTCACCATCCAACTAGCCCTGACGTAGTACAGCGCAAGGATGACCGTCCGGTGAGGACCACCCAATCGAAGGACTTTCGAATCCCCTCCCACTGCGGAGAGGGCTAAGGTGCGAGAGAAAGGTCTGGTCTGCAAGGCATTTGACCTCTATGGAATCTCTTCCACCCAACTCAAAACCCCCGGTAAGGTCAAAGCGCCAGCTGCATGACGTGGCGGCGCAAGCCCGCCCTCCCGACCTCACGAAAGCCAGCCCGCTCGAACATCGCAACGAAGCCCATGAAACGGTAGCTCGGCGAGGCTGCTTCCACCGGATAGGCCTCGACCGTCGTCGCTCCTTTGCTCCTCGCGAAGTCTACTGCCGCGACCAACAGGGCCTTCGCAATGCCTCGGCCGCGCATGCGCCGGGGGACATAGAAGCAGGCGATGGACCAGACCCTGACCTCGTCCTCTTCCGCATCTCGAAGACCGCCCAGCGAAGGCTTGTACGTGTCGCGTGGAGCGACCGAGCACCAGGCGATCGGCTCGCCACCTAGGTAGCCAAGGATGCCGACGGGAACGCCCGCTTCGACTCGGCGCCGCATCGCGGCCCTCCGGCTGGGACCATCTCTTCTCTTTACTTCCTCTCCCCTACCCCGCCAGACCATGCACCAACAGGACTTGGGGCCTCCTGGCGCTTGGAAGAGGCGGTAAAGGTCGTCCCACCGTTGCTTGTCGACTTCGTAGAAGACCAGAGAGGAAGGAAAAGTGTTCATTGTATGGGCGAGAAAGCCGTAGGCACCCAAATGGAATTGACGACCCTCGCTACCAGCGGCCCGTCTTTCTCGGACTCCGCGAACGCCTGCGCTCGCTCGGGATCCTTGCGGAACTCCGCCCACTTGGCAAGGCGTTCGGCATCGTCCTCCCAGGCCAGCATGTAGTGCATCCTGCTATTATCACCCACCGACTCGGTCCAGTACCCAACGGGGCGGAACCCGTATTTCAGAAACAAACGATGCGTCACATCGGCGAACCGCCTCATCAACCGCTCCCTCTTGCCGGGAACGGCCTCATAGGTCCGCATCTCATAAATCATGAAATCCTCCTTCCGACAGATGCAAGGAGTGTAATGCCTGGCCGCCGACACGAGCCATGAAGCAGCGCCTCATCCGCCACTGCCTCGAAAACTGCCCTCTCCGTCATCCTGGCGTCCGCCGGAATGCACGGATCTTCGCCTTGCAGAACGTCCTTCCCGTTATCAGATGCCGGTTGTCATCAGTTTGGTGTGGGGCAGCCCACCATCGACGATTGCGTGGAGAGGGTCGGCACTTGCTGCGCCCTGAGCGGGATGATGGGGCTCCCGTTTTTCGTCAGCGCAGAGCTGTCGAAGAACGGACCAGAGCGTCCTGCTACGGTGGGTTTGCGTTCAGAGTTCGGCTACTGACAGGGGAAAAAGAAACAGGCCCGGTGTTCGGATGCTGTACCACCGAAGGGGCGCCCCGGCATGCCGAGGCGCCCCTTCGGTGGCTATCCTCCAGACGAAACGCTGAGAGTGACTCTTACGCTGGCGCCCGGGCTGTAGCGCGACATGTCCAGCACGGGGGTCACAGTCGACTCCTTGCCGTTCACGAAGAAGCGCACCGGGAACCAGTCCGGATTGCTATCCGGGGGCGAGACGCCCACGGTGAACGACGACGATGCATTGGTCGTCACCGGGGACACCCAACACAGCCCCGATCGCCCATGAACCCCACGACACTCACGAATCGTTCCACGCTTCGTTGTTCGACAGCGTACTCCGCACCCGCCTCGTCCACGTTTCGTACCATC
>JBJKQC010000326.1:0-19910 GCA_046705745.1 Dehalococcoidia bacterium | reverse complement strand
TCTGAGGGCATGTGGAGGAGCGGCAAGCGAGACATGTACGTGCGCCCGGTGAGACCGGAGCCAGTGTCGGCCTGTCCCTTCAATGGGCTAGCGACAAGCTTGAGCCTGGAGTCACTGGACGGGTCTCAGAGCAAGCTCCACCGTCTGCCCCGTCGCCGATGACTGGCGAACAGCGTGCAGGACCTGCTGCAAGCGGAAGGCATCCTCGAAATTGGGCGGGGGTGAAACGCCTTCACGAATGCCGCGCAAGAATTCGCGCGCGAGGAGCCTCATGGGCATGAGCCGCATGTCCCGGTTATCCTCGAAGGGTTGCAGACGCTGGGGCACAGGCAAGGGCTCCAGCTTCGCCGCCCCTACTCTCGCTCCCAGCACCGTCCCATGAGCTGGGGGATTCGGCGTATTGGGCTCCTGCGGCGTTACCAATGTCCCATCCTGGCCATAGACCTCGATGTGCCCACCGGGCCCGAACGCCGACACATAGCTGAAAGTGAGGGATGCCCATCCACCGCTCACGAACTCCAGCGTCGCTTGGAACGCGTCATCCGATGTCGCTTGCCGAGGTGAGCCTGTCTCCCGGTCCGTGCGCTGACCTAGATGCGTGAACACGTTACCCCGGACAGACTTGATGTCACCAAACCAATGACGCAGGCAATCGATGTAGTGGGACCCTTGGCTCCACAGGAGACCACCGCCTGCCTCCGCATCATCGTCTTCAGAAAACGGTCGTACACCGCGGCCCACGCGGCTGCCCGAGACCAGCGACACAGAGCACATGTGCAAGGGGCCGATGAAGCCATCCCGCACAAGCTCGGCGACACACGCTCGCCCGGAGGAGAAGCGAAACTCGTGGGCGATCATGGCGGTAAGGCCTGCCTCCTCAGCCTTTCGCCATAGCTCGCGGGCTTCCGCCAAGGTGGTCGTGAATGGCTTCTCGCAGATGACATGCTTCCCCGCCTCTAGGGCCGCCATGGCCATGGGGTGGTGAAGCACGGGAGAGCTAACCACGGCCACGGCGTCCAGGCCGTCCATCCGCAGCATCTCGCGGTAGTCAGTGAACGCGTAGGGAATCCCGAATTGCATCGCAGCAGCCTTGGATCGTTCTTCCCGTCGCGCGCAGACGGCCACTACATCCAGCCCCTCGGACTGGTATGCGGGTATGTGGACTTTTGCGCCGTAAAGGACGCCAATGACGCCAATCCGAATAGACATCGGCCCCCCTCCGTGATGGAGCTGGCCGTAGTCTAACGCATGCCGAAGGCAGCGAGATGGCAATGGGCCATCGCTGCAGGACGAGGGAGCGATTGCGCTTGTTTCCTCCATTGTCAGAACCCGGGCGAACTGGCCCGGGACGACTCACCAAAGCAACGCCTGGTCGCCGGATAGGCCATCCTCTTGGCCCATGACTCATCCTTTCGTCATCGCTTTCTCCCTGGGCATTGCTGTGCTTGCCGGTCTGACCCAGGGGATCACCGGCTTCGGGTTCGTGATGGTGGCAGGACCGTTGCTGAGCGCGATAACCGACCCCAAGCTGGCCGTCCCAGCGATGATCATTCAGACGTCTGCCACCAACCTCATCATCCTCCTACACGCCCGCAGTGACTTGCGCGTGCGCCGGATGTGGCTGCTCGCTTTGAGCGGGATGGTAGGTGTCCCGGCCGGCACACTCGTCCTCCTTGTGGTCGACGCTGCAGTCCTGCGGCTGCTCATGGGGCTTATAGTCACGGTCGCTGCCATCGCCATGCTGTTGGGCTGGCGCAGGTCCTTTCGCAAGGAATTGGCTGTGTCGCTGCCTGTGGGCTTCGCCAGCGGGGCGCTGAACAGTAGCACGGGCCTAGCCGGCCCACCGGTGGTGCTCTTCTACACCAACCAAGCACTTCGCGCACGTGAGTTCCGCGCCAATGCAGTGGCGCACTTCACCATGCTCAACGTGGTCACCATCCCTAGCTTCTACCTCGCCGGGCTGTTCACGCGTACCGCGTTGGTCTACGGAACGCAACTATTGCCGGCGACGCTGGCTGGGGTGCTCACCGGCATTGCAATTCACCGTTGGTTGCCCGAGCGCCTGTTCAACCGGCTTGCCCTCTCGCTTGTTGTCGCCGCAGGCGTTACCGCCGTGACCGCCGGCCTCGCAGGCATCTGACATCCAAGACGCGAAGGGGCCGCCCCAAAGGCGATGATGCGCCTTACCTGGGCGGCCCCTTCGAACTGCTGTCGACTAAGGCCGCCAGACGCTAGCGCGCTGTGTTAGTCACCATGGTGGCCACCGCTATTATCCTGGCCCTGACTTCCGTCACCGGCCTGGGTGGGGCTTCCGTCGTGCCCGCCGTTAGCGGAGCCTTGCCCGCCTTGGTTGCCGCCCGCATGTATTCGCTGCTTCACCGTATTGGGCGCGTGGGACTCCATCTCTTGGAGGTGCTCGCTCTCCCGCTGTTGCCGCTTCTGGAGGAGCTGCTGGAAAAACTCGCTGCGGTTACCATTGCCGTGAGTCGCTGCCTGCTGCTCAAAGCGCTGCAGGCGTTGTTGGATCTCGGATGGATCCAGAGAGCCTACCACCTTGTCCTCATGGCCAGCACCTTGGCTCTTCACCAGAAGGACCACATCCGAACCCACTGATAGGTTCTGAGTGGCATCCATCTCGACTTCCTGCCCGTTGCTATTCAGCACCGTGACCTTGCCGTGCCCTTCCCCAGCCACCACGGTCAACTGGTGCGTCCGCGTAGCTTTGCTCGGTATGACCTGAATGAAGAGGGCAGTCACCGTCCTGAAGCTAAGAGCGGGAGTGGGGGTCGGCGTCTCATCGGTTATGCCCGTTGCGTCGGGTGTCGGCGTGGGTGTGGGGATTTGGTCCGTCGTCCCGCTGGCATCCGGTGTCGGCGTGGGTGTGGGTGTTTGGTCCGTCGTCTCGCTGGCATCCGGTGTCGGCGTGGGTGTGGGTGTAGTAGTGGCGTCCACCGTCGACGTGCTCGGGGGCGCCACTGGGGAGCGGTCCAGCAGGACCGCCACGCGGTCGCCGATCTTGACAGAGTCCAGTCCGACCGTACCCTGTGGCGGCATCGTTATCTTGGTGCTGCCGTTCACCTGTACCGTCACATTGCCAAAGGGCGTGGAGACAATGATGTCACCAGCCCCCACGGCTACGACCTTGCCAAAGAGCCCGCGGCGGGTGAGCTGCCCAGGAGGAACGTCTCCTTGGCGTCCGCTGTCTGCTTCATTCTGGTGACCTTGGTTGTCTTCCGTGGACGTCGCGTTCGGCGTTGGCGTTCCGGAGTCCACTGTATCGGTCGCCTCCGGCTGGTCCTCCGTCGATGTCGCCGTTGGGGTCGGCGTCTCGTCCTGCGTGGGCGTTGCCGTGGCCGTAGCTTCCGGCGTTGGTGTGGGCGTTGCCGTTGGACTTGCCGTTTGGGCCATTGCCGGCACGGCCATGAGCAGCATCGCTACGATGCTCAACACGGCAGCCAATACTTGAGTGCGCTTCAGCACGTGTAACCTCCTTTAAGGCGAGTAGATGACCGTCAGCACCTTCGACAACTGGTCACCGGAGGCGATGCTGGCCACGACCTCGATGTTGTTCGGTCCTTCCTGAAGCGACACGACGGTGGAGAACCGTCCATTCGCGTCGGGGCTTACGAACTGGTCGTTCACGGTGAGCACGGCGTCGGCCCGCGTCTGCCCGCTCACCGTGATCTGCGGGCTCGACGTCACGACCTCAGAACTCTGAGGCGAATCAATGTTCAGGACGAATGCGTCAGGGGCGGGAGTCTGAGTGGGAGTGGGCGACGCTGTGAGAGAGGGGGCGGGGCTGGGAGTCGACTGAGTGCTGGTGGCAGAAGTGCCGCCAGGAGCGGGCGTTGTCGGTGCTGGGGCGGGAGACCCATTACAGGCCGCAGCTAGGAATAGGAACAACACTAGCCCAGCTGAGGCAAAAACTGCGCGTGGAAAGAAGTTCAAGTTCTGCTTATGCATGGTCACCTGAAGGACAGAGGAGTGCCGTCCCATTCATCCTACATGAAGGAATACGTAATTCAGCCGAGAATACGGCAAAGGTGGACTAGTTCTTTAGGGCACCATGACATCCGACATTGGCTGAGTCGCCGTCCGCTTGCGTCCCAAGCAGGAGTCGCCGGGAGAGCACTGCATAGGCTACGACAGCCACCGCGGACCACCGCAGGCCGACAACACTCGCGGCTGAGCATTGGATCAGGCCTGGGCCGAAGAGAGAGGTGCACGTGGGTGTACGCCAGTGGCGCACTCAACGAGCCTCTGGCGGGGCCATAAGGAAACGGAAAAAGCGAGCGCCGCGCAAGGGCGCTCGCCCGTGACCAGTGAACAGTCCTACTAGATTAGCCTGCTTCTGCCCGCTTGCGCCGTCGCTGCTCAGCCAAATGATCAGAATGGGCACGCTCGTCGACAATTGCGTTGACCTCCGCGCCTAAGAGCATGAGCAGGCTACTCATGTACAGCCAGACGAGGATGACGACAACGGCCCCTAGCGCGCCATAGGTGGCGTTGTAGCTGCCGAAGTTGCTCACGTAAAACCCGAACAGCCACGTCGCTGCCAGCCAGACCACGGTGAAGACCACTGCCCCCGGAGACATGAGTTTGAACGGTAGCCCCGTGTTGGGGCACACCCAGTAGAGGAATGCCATGGTGATCATCAGGAGCCCGATGATGACAGGCCAGCGTACCCAGGTTATCAACCCGCGCACGAAGCCATTGCTGATGCCAACGGCACGCAGGATCTCTGTGGCATACAACAGGCCAGAAATCAGCAGGACGAACGCCACGATGACAAATGCTCCCGCGAGGACGGTCAGACTGACGGCGAGCGAGTATTTTTGCCACCATTTCCGAGTCTCTGGAACATCATATGCGCGGTTCATCGAGGCCATGAGGGAAGTGACACCACTAGAGGCGGACCAAATTGTGCCGATGACGCCGAAGGTGAGCAGGCCGGGGTTACGAGACGTGATGACGGCGGTGATCTGGTCCGTGAGCAGCTGCGCAGCGTTGGAGGGCAATGCTTTGCCCAGGGTGTCAAGGATTTGGCCAGCGGGGTTCTGCACATGCAGCATGGAGGTAACGAACCCCGACAGTGCAGCGAGGAAGATGAAGAAAGGAAACAGGGCCAAGAAGAAACGGTAGGCCAGGGCAGTGGCAAAGACGCTTACGTTGTCTTGGCTATACTCGTTCTTGAGCTGTTTGAGAAAGCCGATAACTCCCCTGCCTGGAGGCGGCAGTCCCGGCGCCATCTTCGGGCCGATTTGCTCTTGGCGCTCTTCGCGTCGCTCTCCGCTCTCCCGACCCCGATCCCACTGAGGCTGCACAGCTTTCCAAATGCCGCGACCTTTGCGCCCTTCGCTCATTGGTCTGCTCGTCATGGAACGCCCCTCCGCCCCTTCTGCCTTCGCTACCGGCGCCCCGGTAAAGGACGCCGTTGGAGCGTCGTTCGCGACCGCCCTCACTATTCAGACTATGGGCGCTCAAAGGAAACGCAAACCAGTCTGCAGGCGTAATTTGAGCCAAGCCCCGACTAGGCGGCTGGGGGCACGTGGGCACTTCCGCGGGCCTGGCGCGATACGGAGGGCGGCGACGCTGAGTCGTTCACTAGGACCGCTTGCACCAGGGTGATGCGCCCCTCTTCGATGTTGCGGAACGCGTTCCGTATCTTCGCCGGCGCGTCCGCGCCCATGAGTAACTGCGTGCCAAGTACCGGTGGAGCGCCGGCAGCGTGCCCAGCGCGCTGCCGGTTGAAGGCCAGGGCACGCTCCGTGACGTCTTCCCAGTGATGGGCTCGGAGCCCTAAGCTCTCCAGCAACGAGCGTGCGTCCTTGGCCTGGACAAGGTAGTTCATGGTCTCATCCGACGCCCACGTCACCGGGAATTGCACCGGCCCCGTTTCGCCCTGAAAAATATCATGGAAAAGGAATCGGCCGCCTGGCTTTAGCACACGTGTAATCTCTCCATAGAACCGTTCCTTATCGGCGATATTCATCTGGACGTGCTCCGTCCATACCACGTCGAACGATGCGCCTGGAAAAGGCAAGTCCAGCGCGCTGGCCTGGCGGAAGGACGTTCGTTCGGCCAACCCGACCAGATTCGAAAGCATGGCAGCCGTATCAACGAACTCGTGGGTCAGATCGATCCCGGTCACAAAGCAGCCAAATTCGACCGCCAGGTGCCGACCGGTCCCGCCAAGCCCTGAGCCGACGTCGAGCAGGCGTTCTCCCGGCCGAAGGTCCGCGAGTCGCGCTAACTCCTCCGTCGCCTGTCTCCCCCGGGTATGGAATTCGTCGACGGCGGCCAGGTCATTAGGAGTGAGAGTAGAGAGGTCCTTGCCGGCAGCTTGGAGCGCGTTGAGAATCCGCTCGTACAGCCCCGCGGTCGTGTAGTGCTGTTCCACCGAGTCCGCCGCCATCTCGCACTCTCCTTAGGAAGGCCAGTTCTCTCTGGGTGACTACGGCGAAGCGAAAAGCTTATCCGTGGTCCACCGCGTCCGAGTGAGCCCCTGCTCGAACAGGTAATCGGCGGCCGCCTCCACAGTCTTGCCATGGACGTCCAAGCCATGCGGGCGTGGGAACAGGCCCATCTGGCGGAGCACTCCCATGCGAAGGCCCTGGTGGATGCCGTCATCAGGCTCTTCCGACTCATAGATCGCATGGGTCTCGTTGAAGGCGGCGATGACGGCGGCAACAAGGCCGGGCTGCTGCGCTACGGTGGACTCTTTCAGCACGATCATGGTGTTGATTGGGAAAACGCCGCCCGAGGACTTGAAGAACGCCTCCAACTCATCGTAAGGCTTGCCAGTGACCGCAGTGACGTTGGCGGAAAATTCCGCATTGCCGCCAGCCACGACCATCGCGTCGATTTCGCCGCTGTCCACGAGTCGTTCCAACTGTTCCCGTTTTTCGGTCCGAAACCGCGGCGATCGCGGATAGGGAATACCGGCGAGCGAGTCGCGTTCTCCCTCCACCCAAATGATGCTGTCCGCGGGAAGGCCGTAATGATGCTCTAGTATGCCCCGGAGCCACACAGCTGGATTGGAAGCGAAGCCCAGAGGCACTCCAACGCGCTTGCCCTTCAGGTCTTTCGGCTCCCGGATGCCGGCACCTTTGTGAGCGGTCAGCCCGGTGAGCGGGAAAAAGAGGTTGGGGAATACCGGCACCGCCGTAAGGCGCACGCCTTGATCTTTGGCGACAATGTAGTTGGAGATGGTGAGCTCGGCCACGTCGTAAGAGAGCTTGTTGACGACGTCATTGAAAATGGGCGCTGGCGCTGGGCCGGGGTTCACGAGCTCTACGTCAAACCCCGGCAGCTTGACGCGGGCGTTCAGTAGGAATTTGGTCTCCAGGCGGTCTCCGACGGCGAGTGTGATGGCCATGTTTTCCTTCCAGGAGCAGACAAGGTTTTGCAGCGCAGGCTGGGCTCCTGCGGTAATGCGCCCACAGGATACGGCTTCAGGCAGTCTGCGCAAGTGCAGACTCAGATTGGGCGTAAGGGTCGCGAGAAGCGGCGAGGCCCCGTGGCAAATCCGATAACCATGGAGTTGTCCTCATGCCAGCGCCCTCCGCACGGCCCGCTCTGCCGCGTCCGCGAGCGCCCGCCGGGCATCGGCTGTGGTCCGCGGCACCACGCCCAGCGGGACTGTCCCTTCCAAGAAGGACACGCCATGGGAGAGTACGCTGTCCGAGCCATGGCCCAAGCTCCCGCCTATGCCTATCACCGTTATGCCATGCTGAGCCGCACGGTGCGCTACTTCAATGGGCGCCTTGCCGAACACCGTTTGCCAGTCGATGCGCCCTTCGCCCGTGATGACAAGGTCCGCGCCTTCCAAGGCCCGGTCGAGGCCGACCATGTTGCAGACGAGTGGGGCGCCCGGCACGAGCTGCGCACCCGCGATGGCCACCAGGCCCGCAGCCAGACCACCCGCGGCGCCAGCGCCAGGTAAATCACGCACGTCGACGCCAAGGTCACGCTGAATGACCGCCGCCAAGCGGCGTAGAGCACTCTCCAGTGCCGGCAGCTGCTCCTCGGTCGCGCCCTTTTGCAAAGCATAGGTGCTGACCGCGCCGTCTGGGCCTAGTAACGGGTTCGAGACATCCACGGCCACCTGGATGACCGCATCCCCGAGGCGCGCGTCTCGCTGTGACAGGTCGGCATGCTCCAGGATCAGCAGCGCTTCGCCACCGTGGGGGATATCGCGGCCCAGCGCGTCGGTCAGGCGCACGCCCAGCGCCTGGGCCGCGCCAGCGCCGCCGTCGTTCGTGGCGCTGCCGCCCACGCCGACAACGATCTTCCGATATCCCGCGTCCAGCGCGGCCCGGATGAGTTGACCTGTCCCATACGTGGTAGCCGTCATGGGATTGCGCCTCGGTACTGGGACTAGAGCAAGGCCCGATGCCCGCGCCATCTCCACTACGGCCGTGTCCCTGTACCCCTCGCCTAAGGCGCCCCATTCAGAGTCGACAAGCCCACTGATAGGCCCCACCACGCTTGCTTTGAAGCGCTGGCCTCCCGTGGCTGTTACCAACGCGTCCAGCGTGCCATGGCCACCGTCCGCAATGGGGAGAAGGACCAACTCCGCGCCCGGCGCTGCACGAAGGGCGCCCTCCGCCATTGCCTCGGCAGCCTCCTGCCCCGTGAGTGTTTCCTTGAACCCTTGCGGAGCGATAACGATACGCATAGGGCCAGTATACGCACCGACCAAACAGTGAAGAGTGAGCACTGAATGGTGAACCGTTGGAAACAAATATTTCCGCTACCCGTCGGTTTCTCGAACTCCTATACTTTGCGCCTCACCGAGTTCTGGCAGTAAAGGAAAGAATGCCATGCCCAAGAGGATCATTATCTGCTGCGATGGAACGTGGAACACCGTGGACCAGCCTTATCCCACCAACGTGGTCAAGATGGCACGGGCCATCGCTCCCACAGCAACGGACGGCACCGTGCAAGTCGTCTACTACGACCCGGGCGTGGGCACACGCTGGCGACTGGACCACATTACCGGCGGGGCCTTTGGCGCCGGGCTGGACAGGAACATCGAGCAAGCATACCTGTTTCTCCTGGACAATTACGACGACGGTGACCAGCTCTTCTTCTTCGGCTTCAGCCGGGGCGCATACACCGTTCGGAGCCTGGGTGGACTGCTGCGCAACTCCGGGCTGCTGCGCAAGCCCCACGCGGACCAGTTCAGGGCGGCCCTCAACCTATACCGCCGCAGGGACGCACCGCCAGACGCCGAGGAGTCCCAGCAGTTTCGCGAAGCGTACTCGCGGGAGGTAGAGGTGTACTTCATGGGGGTTTGGGACACCGTGGGCGCCCTAGGCATTCCGCTGCGGGGCCTGCGGTGGCTAACCCGACGGGAATATCAGTTCCATGACGTGGAGCTCAGCCACCGTGTACGCAACGCTTATCATGCCCTGGCCATAGACGAGCGCCGCGGGCCCTTCAAGCCGACTCTCTGGGCCAGCAAGCCCAAGCCGGGGCAGCACGTGGAGCAGGTCTGGTTCGCGGGCGTTCACAGCGACGTTGGAGGCGGGTACGCCGCGAGCGAGCTTTCCGACGTGGCTTTCCAGTGGATGAAGGAGAAGGCGCAAGCGTGCGAACTCGGTTTTTACGAGGACTACGTGCGTCAGACCATCCACCCCAATCCCTTGGGGACGCTGCACAACACCATGACGAGCTTCTACCGACTCACGGGCGGCTATGTGCGGCCCATCGGGCAGGAGGCTTTCGCCAACCAGGCAGCGGATGCTGCCGCGGTAGAGCGCTTCCAGAAGGAAGCTTCATACCGTCCCAAGAACCTGGCCGCATACTTGGCTCAGCCCGACCATAAGGTTGCAGACGAGAGTGGTGAGCAGTGAGCAGTGAGCGGTAACGGGGGCTCCTGAAAGATGGCCCCCGACAAGTCGGGGGCCGAATGGCAAAAATAGCACCGTTCACGAGACGATGACATCCTGCACGGCGAAGGGCCTGGGTCCCGGCTTCCGCCGGAATCGGCGATACGGGGTGAGCCTGTTGCTAGAAGCGATGAAAGTGCTGCAGGGCGAAGGCTTGATAGGCGGCCGACGCCGGTTCGTCGTTCGACTGCTTCGCGCTCAGGACGAACGGGGACATCCGGACCCGGCGCAGCCGACCGCAGTGGATGGCCCTACTTTCGAGGGGATGACGTGACGGGAGGACGTTAGAGGCGGACGCAGCGGGCGGGGACGCGGCGGCGCTCTTGCTCCATGATCTCCAGGATGCGGCGGACGGTCTCGTCCACGGCGTCCGTTTCATTGACGACGACGTGGTCGAACCAGCCAGCCTGGTGCATCTCCTCGCGGGCGGTCTGGATGCGCA
This sequence comes from Dehalococcoidia bacterium, assembly GCA_046705745.1. Classification (GTDB taxonomy): domain Bacteria; phylum Chloroflexota; class Dehalococcoidia; order Lucifugimonadales; family Australimonadaceae; genus JBJKQC01. The sequence continues at coordinate 9,572 of JBJKQC010000326.1, read as the reverse complement.
GCGCCATTTGCTCCGGGGATTCCGTCTTGCGCTGGTACAGGCGCCGCTCCAACTCCTCCATGCTGGGCGCGGCCAGGAAGACCAGCACGGCGCCGGGCGCCAAGCGGCGGATGGTGGCCGCGCCCTGCACGTCCATTTTAACGACGACGTCCCGGCCTTGGGCCAGCGCCTCCCGCACGAACTGCTTTGGCACGCCGTAGCGCCGTCCGTAGACCTCCGCGTGCTCCAGGAACTCGTCTCGGTCCAACATGTCCTGAAACCGCTCAGGCGCGAGGAAGAGGTAGTCCACGCCGTCGACTTCACCATGCCGCATGGGGCGAGTCGTGGCGGTGACAGCATAGAAGGTCTCCGGGTGATCCCGGCGCATGGCGGTGACTACCGCGTCCTTGCCGACTCCCGATGGCCCCGATATGATCACCAGCAACGGTTTCGCAGAATATGCCCTGTGGCCGGTCATACCGCCGACTTCCCACGCTCCAGCCGCTCCAGCTCCTGCCAGAAGTCCGGATAGGAGATAGAAGCGCATTCCGCGCCGCTGACCCTCGTCTCGCCCGAAGCGAGAAGTCCCGCGATGCCCAGCGTCATGGCGATACGGTGATCGGCATAGGAGCGAGACGAGGCGCCGGTCAGCTCGGCCCCGCCAGTGATGCGCAGGCCGTCCGGGAGCTCCTCGACCTTGGCACCCAAGCGCGACAGCTCCTTGGCGGTGGCCGCCAAGCGGTCGGACTCCTTCACCCGCAACTCGGCGGCGTCGCGGATGAGGGTCGTCCCCTTGGCGAAGCAGGCCGCCAGCGCCAGTACGGGCACCTCGTCCACCAGGCGCGGGATGAGCTCGCCGCCGAACTCGGCCGGATATAGCTCGCTGGAACGCGCCACGAGGTCTGCCACCGCCTCGCCGCCCTGCGTGCGCTCGTTCTCCAACTGGACGTGCGCCCCCATGGCACGCAGGGCATCGAGAATGCCTGTGCGGCTGGGGTTGACGCCCACACCCTCCACGCGCACCTCGGCGTCGGGGTGGCACACGGCGGCGATGAGCCAGTAGGCCGCCGAACTGATGTCCGCCGGCACGGTGACGTCCTGGGCCTTCAGCCGGCCTGGCCGGACCGAGACCGTCAGGCCGTGCTCCCGCACATCGGCGCCCATGGCACGGAACATCAATTCCGTGTGGTCGCGGGAGAGCGCAGGTTGGTCCAAGACCGTCTCGCCCTCGGCGAAGAGCCCCGCCAGGAGCAGCGAGGACTTCACCTGGGCGCTGGCGACGGGCAGTGTATAGCGGATGCCCTTGAGAGCGCCGCCGCGGAACACCAACGGCGCCAGCTTGCCGTCGTCGCGCCCGTCGATCTGGGCGCCCATCAGCCGCAGAGGATCCACGATGCGGGCCATGGGCCGCGAGCGAATGGAGCGGTCGCCGGTCATCACGGACAAGAACGGCTGTCCCGCCAGAACGCCCGCCATGAGCCGGGTTGTCGTTCCGCTGTTCCCGGTGTTCAGCACGTCCGCGGGCTCTTTCAGGGTGCCGCCGCGAATCCGGAAGGACGGGCGGCCGTTGCCCTCGATCTCGACGCCCAGGCCGCGCAGCACTCGGAGGGTCGACTGGCAGTCGGCGCCGGGGCCGTAGTTGTCCACGCAGGCCTCGCCGCCGGCAATGGCGTTGAAAATGGCCGCGCGGTGGGATATGGACTTGTCGCCAGGAGGCGTGATGGTGGCGCTGATGCGCTTGGGGCGGCGGATGATGGCTTGCATGGGCCGGCTCCGGCCACGGTAGTGAAAGATTCGAAAATTGTACACGACCAGGCCAGTGAGCAGTAAGCGGTAAGCGGTCAGCAGAGTGAGAGCCAGGGGGCGAGGCTGTTGGCCCGGTCAAGGTGATCAAGGTACACGTGCATTTTCCTCTCGCTTCTTCCAAGCGGGGTGAACGGAGAATGGTCAATGGTGAACGGAGCGTCCCGCGCCCGCGGGGGCACAGGAGCAGCTCAGGTACGAGCATAATCCCAGGCAGCTCCGAGCCGTGCAGCGGGCAGGCCCGCGACACCATCCGCAGCAACTTGCCAAATACCCGCAACAACCTGCAAAAGACGCGCAAATTACCCGCAAATGAGCCGCAACACGCGCAACAACGAGATGGGCGGAGCGGGGCCACGGCCAGGCGGAGGGTGCCTTGACGTGAAACATTCGCGTCAATTTTTCTCCGGGGCGCGGCAATGGGTTGGTGAGCAGTGAGCAGTAAGCGGTGAGCGGTGAGCCACCGGCCAGCCGGGGCCTGCGACAGTAAGCAGCGGGGTGGGAGCCAGAGACGGCATCTGGACCACGTGATGTTGGTCATGTTCACGGACACGGCCGAACCGAAGCAGACCCGAAGCAAACCCGAAGCAGACCCGCAGCAAGGGCGAAGCAGGGCCGAAGCAGGGCCGAAGCAGGGCCGAAGCAGAAGCGCAGCAAACCGAAGCAACCCGGAGCAGCGAAATCCTTTCCAGCAGGCCACGGACGGTCGGTCGGGCAGGCTTGCCCTCAGGCTTCGCGCAAAATTTATTCTTGAAGCGCAGCGCATCGATACCCCCGGCGTTTGAGTTGGCGTCAAGGCAGGGAATAGTATATTTGTTCTATTTTAGCATGAAATGCCAACGAACGTAAAGGAGGTGACGGCAAGGAGGGAGGAGACGGTGAGAGGGTAAAAGGGTGAAAAGGTGATAAGGGAGGGTTGTCAGGCGGAAGCGCGGCGCGTGAAGGGGGTGAGGGCCAGTTGGTGAGGTCGCGAGGAATGGACGGAACTCCGGGAAAGCAGACCCCACCTGTGCCTTGGGGCCGGGTAACCACAGCCGGGCAACCACAAGGGTTGCCCCTACACCGTACATCCAAAGCTAAATCGCTCTAGGCGGCGGGTCACGAGGGCGTTCGGTTGAACGCCCTTACGGACGGCGGACCGTCTGGCGGCCGAGCTGCGGCCATCCCGCTGGAGCGCTCGCCTTCGCGAGTCGCTGCTCGATGGGCAGGTCCTCGTCCCAGTCGATGGCGATGACCCGCATGCCGTTGAAGTCGTCGGCTGCCGTCGAACAGAGCCATTGGACGGGCCCGCGCATCACCTCCGGCTGAATCATGGCCGCGCGGTCCACGTCGGGCACGCCGGTGAAGAACCCCGTGTAGGTGGCGCCACCGGGCACCAGGACGTTGGCGGTCACGCCCGTGCCCGCCAGCTCTTGGGCCAACGCCGCGATCATCGCCTCATGGCCGGCCTTGGAAGGGCCGTACGGCACGTTGTGCCCGCGGATCATGGTGTCCAGGCTGGTCGTTACGCCGATCACCCTGCCCCACCCTTGCTCGATCATGGGCCGCACGGCGGCCCGCGTCATGAGAAAAGACCCCGTCAGGTTGACCGAGATGATGGCGTCCCAAGCCGCCGTGCTCACGTCCCACAACGGTGCGCTCTTGGTCGCGCCCCGTCCGGTGTGCAGACCAAGGCCTGCGGTGTTTATGAGGACGTGCAGCCCGCCAAAGGCGGACACCGCCTCGCGAACGGCGCGCTCGGCGTCTTCCGGCCGGCTTACGTCGGCGACGACTCCGACCGCCGCGCCATCGCCGCCCAACTCGCGCGCATCGTTGACGCTGCGTTCCAGCGACGGCGCGTCGACGTCCAGCATTGCGACGTGTGCACCGTGCTCGATGAGCGCCAGTGCCATGACGCGGCCCATGCCGATGCCGCTGCCCGCTCCGGTCACCAACGCGACTCTTCCTTCCAACGGCCTCCCGCTCGTCGTCACCGTTCTACCTCCTGTCGACGCCACCGCCACGGCGGCAGGACGTCGGGGTCTAAAGCGTATTCCGGCACTTCGCCTGCCTGCGCGTCGGCGCCGTCCGGCGCGGCGCCTCATGAGAGCATCTGACCGGGCGGTCGATGCTGTCTCACCACGGATGTTAACTAAGGCGCAGCGTCTTGTCGCGCCCTTGCACTATCCAGCACCCGCCAGGTCGGCAGCGAGTCCATTCGATGATGGTCGGTCGGAATGTGACGGTGGCAATCCAAAATGATCCCTGGCCTGAAGTGCTCCCTTGACCGTTAGCCACCGACGTAACCGTGTGCCGACAACCCGCGACGCTCCCACGAGCGAGACACTCTACTCCCATTTCGGAGCGGGCCTCGCCGTCGCTAGGCTCCCACCGAAGTAGCCTCCCAGCGCCCCAGGCGAGGGCCGTCATACCACGCCTCGGTGATTGCCCGGGACTGCTCATGGTAGGGCGCGGCTTGGTGCGCCCTGGCCGCAGCCTCATCGACGAAGCACTCGTAGCGGTGGAATACGGTCGGGTCGTCGTTGTCGCGCAGCACGTCATACCGGAGGCATCCGGGCTCGCTCAGCGAGAGCGCGGTCATCTCCTCGATGTGCCGCACGTAGTCGTCCACGTGCTCGGGCTTGATGCACCGGATGCCGATGATGACGAACATGGCGTACCTCGGTTTTCGAATTGAGCGTTGGCGGCAGCCTACCACCGGCAGCGCGAGGCTGCACGGCCGGCGGCAGGTGGGGCTTAACCACGGTTGGTGAAGAGGCGAGGCTGGGACAGGGAGATCGAGGAGAGGCGAAGGAGATCGCGAACACGATCTAATGCCGAACTCACCGGATTCCCTGCCTACCTTGACCAGATAGACAAGGCCCGGTTGGCAAGTGCCTCACCTCGGCAGCGAATTCTCTCCTCGTCCCAACGGTCCTGTTCCAGCACGCTGTCGGTTAGTGAAAAATGACTATTTCTGAGACACTCCTTCTTTTTATGGAATGGGTCATTCCCAAGTTCTGAGTTGTAGCCAGTCAGAGTCAGATTTCAAACCGTATGAAGCCATTTCGAATGCACTTCCGCATAGCGATCGCCCAGCATCTGCCTCCACTCGTCCGTCAAGGTCTGCGGCATTATGTGCTCAAGGGTTATCGACTCAGCATCAGGGGGTTCCTTATGGCCGAACGATTCCTCTAGGGACCACAGCACCAAGCGTGTGCGTTCCTGCCGCGCCGAGATGTAAAGGTGGAATTTGACGAATTCCTCTTTGAACTCGTCATCGCTCGGCCATTGATTCTCGAGCAGGTACTTGCGGGCTGTTGAAGTGAAATCGGCGGTGTCCACTGACAGAGACATCCTGGCGAAGATTCGCCTAAGGCGATTGGTTGGGATGTTGCAGACCGTGCGCCGGACCACGTAGGACTCGATCATCTTCATCGCTTCGACGACAGCGTCCAGCCCTACGAGCCCTCGGCTATGCCAATCCAGTGACCGCATCAGGAAAGGGTAAGCCACGTCAATCTGCCAGCGGTTGAGACGAGCCGCCTGGCTGTCAAAAGCTTCGCTAAGGGCGTGCTCTTCTTCCAATTCGCCAAGTTGACGATAGTAGAGTGCGAAGCGGCTGAATTCCTCGAGCGCGGATACCGCATTAGCCCCGAATTGCTCCGGAAATCGCTGCTTGACTTCGGTGAATGTCTCATCGTAGCGTGGCAGCTCTCCATCCATCATCAAATAGCGCCAGAAAAAATCATCTAGGTCCGTCTTGGTTGCTTCCTGCATTGGGTACCAAAGCCGGCTGTAGGCGTTCTCCTGAGCTTCTTCTCCTTGAATGTTCATGAAGAGGAAGTTCCGGATGAGATCGGACGAACCGAGCCGCATGCCGGTGTTGTTCAAGCTTTCGAAGATCCGGTGCGGGCTGTCCTCTGGATCAAGTGTGATGCTTACAAGATCGAGGTATGAGGTGATGCAGAGCTTGAGTTTGGCGAGGTCTAATGGTTTGCCCTCGAGGTCTCCCTCAGCAATCGCCGACAGAAACCACTCGTGGGCGGCCCGTAGCCTGCTGCGACCGGCAGGGGCCTCCCCCTTCGTGATGCTTTCATAGGGAGCCCGATCTCGTTGCGTCGGACGAAGCTTGAGGCTGTCCTCAGGCACGGTCGCGTACTTGTTTGCGAGGCACGTTTCCATGATTTCGTCGGCGAGCTTGGGCCACGACTCCGGCTGGTCGTGCGCTCGCTTCCAGATGCAGGCAAGCAAAACAGAGAGAGTCGTCAGCCGTTGTTGCCCATCAATGAGTAAGTGCTTGGCCGCTCTTTCAGGAGCGTCGGCCAATGGCTGGGTGACTATCGCACCAATGAAATGATTCCTGGGCTTCCCCATTGCATAGATCTCTAGGACATCATTCCATATCTGATCCCATTGGACATTGGTCCAACTGTAGGTTCGCTGAAACAAGGGAACGCGATATTGAATCTTGCCGTCGAGCAACTGCTGAAAGATAACCTCACCCGCGTGCATTGCCACCTCTTTGGTTCAAGGTCTCACGCCAACCTGTCAAAAGCCGAGTGCTTCGGGGTAAAGGTGTCCTTGGGGAACCTGCTACTCTTTTGACCCCTCCCTGCATAGGCACCACCGTTGGGACATGGCTAGCCTTTCGTATCTCGGCGAGTATAGTCTTGCGGTGTAGTGTTGGCCAACACAGAGTTGGCCGCTCTAAGGTCTTTCGGTTATTGCCTAACTGAACATGGCCTCCGCTGGGAGACCAGGCGTCGGGCAAATGCTTGTTCATCCCTCCGATCCTTCCCCGGAAGGACTCAGAGCAGGCTCTTCGATTGCTCCGCGTTCGGAGAAGACCCCTCACGCTCCGCGCTCCACGGTCCGTCTCCGCGACGCGGGTCTGCGACAGGGCAGGCTTCGACAGGACGAACGGGACGGGGTAACCGAAAGTCCCTGTGGTGGCGGCGGTATACTCAGGGCAGGCAAGGAGGGCATGCGCATGACGACGCGAGAGGATGTCCGCCGGTTGGTGGACAGGTTGCCGGATGAGGAGCTTGAGGCGGCGCGCCGCTACCTGGAGTATTTGCGGGACATGGGCGATCCGTTCATGCGGGCGCTGCACGGCGCACCCGAGGACGACGAGCCCGAGACGGAGGAGGAGCGCGCGGCGGTGGAAGAGGCGAAGGCCGAAATCCGCCGCGGCGAAGGGCTTCCTTGGGAAGATGTGCGTAGAGAGCTAGGGAGTGGCTAGCATTGGTCCCTGGCGAATAATTGTCGCACCCCGAGCGGAGCGGGACTTGAAGCGGATTCCTACCCAAGAGCAAGATCGCATTGCGGCCGCTTTGGACCGCCTGGCCGAAGACCCGAGGCGTGGCGATATCCGGAAGCTCCATGGGACAGGCGAGGAATGGCGGCTTCGAGTCGGAGATTGGCGTGTCCGCTTGAGCTTCGATTGGGAAACACGAACAATTTACGTCTATCGGGTGCTGCACCGCCGGGAAGCATACCGATAGCCGGAGAGTTCATTGCCATGGCATTGGAGAACACGCCCACGGATAACACGCTGCGGAATGTGGTGGCGCAGTACGAGCGGCAGGTCGGCGGACGCGCGCTCTCGATGAGCGAGCTGAGCCGCATCGCGGAGTCCGCCAAGCGGATGATCTTGGATGAGGTCCACTCGCTGAAGACGGTGGGATAGGGCCAGCAGGCTTGGCCCCGGTAATACGGGGCGGAAATACACAGGAAAGGGGATGGGGCCGTGCGCTCAGAGCAGGACGTTCTGCAAGGCGTACGTCCCTGGGTTCCGGTCCGAGTAGGACTCGCGACTCCTGTCGGAGCTTCCGCCGGAACGACGGTGAGGGGGCTCAGGTCGAGATGACATTGACGCGCAGCGTTATCGATAAAGCAGCAGGTCCGCCACGTGGTAGACAGGAGAGAAGAGATCCGAGAAGACGCTGCTGTTTGACATGAAGGACGACAGCACGAGCAGGACGAGAATGACGGGCCCGATGGCCTGGAGCTTGGCCACGGCGGGGAGCCAGCCACGGGGCACGATTCCGGAAAGGATGCCGCCGCCGTCCAAGGGCGGGATAGGCAACAGGTTGAACGCCGCCAGGATGAGGTTCAGGAGCACGCCGTAGGTGGCGATGACGGCAAACCAAGCGGAGGGGTCCAACGACCGCAGCGGGCTCACCGAGATGCCCACGGGCGTCACCAGGCCGGCTTGGAACAGCAGGCCGAAGAGCACCGCAAGGAGGACGTTGGACAGCGGGCCCGCGAAGGAGACCAGCGCCATTCCCCTGCGCCCGAACCGCAACTGGTAAGGATTCACCGGGACGGGCTTGCCCCAGCCAAACCCGGCGACCAAGACCATGATGGAACCGGCGGGGTCTAGATGCGCGAGGGGGTTCAAGGTGAGCCGCCCGAGCTTGGCAGCGGTGGCATCGCCAAGCGTGTATGCCGTGAATGCGTGCGAGAACTCATGGACGCTGATGGCGATGATCAGGGAAATCGCGACGACCGCAAGCAGTATGACGAAGGCGGCCGGGTCTTGGAGCAGAAGCTGGAAGTTGGTTAAGAGCATGTGTCTATTATGCGGCACCCTGTCCTAAAGCGCATACTTCCGAGCACCTGTGCCCGGCCGATGGCGTCTTATATACGCCACCCCCAAGCAGGGCGCCAATGCAATGCTGGAGGACGACATCAAGGGGCCTAGGAGAGGCATTTCTATCGCAACCCTGATGTCATTGAGCAGTGAAACGATTCCCTGAGAGATCTCTCTCTGGACTATTCGTCGTCCCAGTCGTCTTCTTCCGGTTCGGGCTCCGGCTGGGAAGGCCGGCGTGACTCGCCGATGGTTGGGAGGGTAGCAAAGGCGTGGTGCTTGCTCCGCTCGGGTGTCTCATGGGGAAGCTGCAGCAGCTCCTCCTTACAGGCCTTGAGCGCATCGAGCGTGTTTCCCTTGGCATTGACGATAATGGCGCCGACCCCGGCATCCCGGAGCTGCGCCAACTCATCCTTGTTGGGGAGAGATGCCAGTTGGACAAGCAGCCATCTTGAGGTCACACCGCGGACCCGTCCCAAACGCATGAGCTGGGCCACGTTCAGAGAGTCCGCGTCCATCAAGGACACCAGGAAGGCGTCCACGGGAAGCAGCTCAATGGTGCGCAGGAGGCTGTCATCCAGCTCCGGCACTACCTGCATGACGTTGGTCCGCTCCTCGCCGCCAAGCGCCGCAAGGGGGGTGGCCTCCGAAGAGAACACTTGAAAGTCGCTTCCCTCTGCGTCCTGCGGCTGCGCTTGGTCGTACCAGACGCCGAAAGTGAGGCCGCCCAGCGCGCCCGCGGACTTCTTCACGTCCCCGGGTCCGGCGCCGTCACGAGCAATCACGATGACCGCGTCCAAACCGGCCTCGGCAACGAGTTTCGCCTCGGACTCGTTGCCCGCGTGCACAGCTCCCATGAGCAGCAAGGGGGCGATTTTCTCGCGCCTTGCGGCGCCTCCAAAGCCTAGGGGCTGCACGACGCCCCTTGACGCTTTCTCCAGCTTGTCGAGCAACTTGCCCATTTCGGACCGTCCTACAGAGGGGAAGTGAGGCGTTAGACCAGGCCGTGGCCACTCAGCCGCCGCTAAAGACGATTCTAGCAGGGCATGGTCGGAGGAACAAGGAAAATGGGTCTAGCCGAGGGTCGTTCGATTACTACCCGGCTGAATGAGGCCTTCGATGCGAGACCAGATGCTAGGCAAAGGCCTATTCGTCCCCTTCGGCCTATACCCCACTGGTAAGATACAAGGGTAGGCTTCGACTGCTTCGCGTG
>JBJKQC010000325.1:0-10779 GCA_046705745.1 Dehalococcoidia bacterium | reverse complement strand
GATCTTCCCTAGGGTGTCGTCGACGCGATCGCCGTAAATGAATGGCGGTGTCGCCGCCCCGCCAGCGGTCCGCGTGTCCGTCACCCAATGCCCGATTACATGGCCAGTGCCGTCTTCGAAGCTCGGCTCATCGGCCTTGCCTCCGACCTCCCGTCCAAACGACGCATGATATAAAGCTGCGGGCCGCGTTGGCTCCGGGTCTGGAATGTGCAAGTAGGAGATGCCGGGGTGTCGAAAAGCGGGAGATCCGTGACTCATAAGTGCCCCGGCTTGCTTCCGGAACGGCGACGGGAGGCTCCCAGCGCCCCCCGTCGCCTGCCCAACTGTGCCTCTAGTCAGCAAATGCTCACTAATGGGCCGCTCATCGAGCGCCTTCGCAGCCGGGTCCGCGCTCCCGCTGAGGCATGCAACAGAGGAGGAGGGCGACGCCGTCCGTTACCAGCCAAAAGGCGCTGTAAACGGCGGCGATGACCGCAGATTCGACGTCGAGGCGGCTGAAGGTGCGGTCCGAGACCAGTTGCAATGAGAAATAGAGACCGGCGAGCGTGGCGCAGACCCCGCCCATGAATGCCGCGAAGCCGCACACATATCTCCACCGCCGCTCGGCTATCCGGGCCAACCCGAGCCATAGCGCCCCTAGGTTGAACGATAAGACGCAGATAAACACGTGATAGACATCAAATGATTCCGGCCAGGCAATGCCCCAGACCCCGGCCGTTCGGCGCAGATCACTGGGGACACGAAATGCTTCCAAGGTCGGCGGCGTGGTAGCGTGCATCGCCGTGACCACCCCTCCCGTTGTCAGAATGAACAACATGACGTAATGCCGAAGGTAGCTGGACCAGCGTAGCCTTGTTTCCCGAGCGATTTTGACCACGGGCACCTCCCTCGGAAACCGGCCTACACAGCGGAGGTTACGAGGGTGGTTGTTCCAGGGGAATATCCGGCTTCGGAACTCTGGACCGAGCGGCTGCGGACCAAACACGGGGCAGCTGCGCCACAACCAGCAACAGCATACTGACAGCCACTGAGAGCGGGAAAGCGAAAGCAAACGCATTCCCTGAAGAAGGGAGCAAACGTCCAATCGATGCGGCCATCAACAGCACCGCGGTCCAATGGATCGCCGCCGACAGAGCCACTCCGACGAGGAAAGGCCTCCGTGGCCCTCCCGTGGCCGCCCACAATGCCGTCAGCGGTAACTGCGCGCCCGGCAGCTGCCTTATGAGCGCTATCGTCAGTGGCGAAGACGACGGCAAGCGTTGCATGAACCCGGCGCTCTGTGTCCAAGCAGGCGGCTTGGCAAAGCGAGAAAGTAAACGCAGCCCGCGCTGACTCATCCACAAGGCGGTAGTGGTCCCCAGCACGGCGGCGGCCAGGACAACGGGATAAAGCACCAGTCCGGCCGCAGACCCATGTGCCAAGCCCACCCCCGCGGCGGTGAAGGCTGCTTCGAGCGCTGCTGGGGGCGATACGCCAAGCTCGCCGCTGAACGCAACTCCAAAGACCGCAATCAGCCCCAGCGGAGACAGAAACGCCGTGGAGATCAGATGCAACAGCAGTGTGAAGAAATGCTCCATGCCCTAGGCCTCGTGGCCAACACTTTCATAATACTGCGCTGGGGGGAAATTCGACAGTGTTCTCCGCCTCCCCGAGCTGGCCGAGCAGCCTGGATCGGCTGTGATCGGCACAGGAGGTCATCCCATTCACCCAGCACAAAGGCGACAGCCCGTGCAGCCGCACCTCCCCGCTCCACAGTCCCCGCCATTAGTCCGAACGGGCCACTAATACCTCCGGCAAATACCTGCTCACCTGCCGCTGCAAACCGGCCCACACCGGCACCGTCCATGCCATAAAGCAGCCCGCGGCGACCCCAATCGCATCTCCCACCACGATGTCGACCGGCCAGTGCAGCCCCGTGAACACCCGGGCGAATCCAATCAACAGCGCGGCAATCAGGGTCCCAACCCCCAGCGTCCGCCGCCACCAGACAATAGCGCTCCCCACGGCAAAGCTGGCCGTGGCGTGATCGCTGGGGAAGCTATTGTCCGGCGCATGCTTGACCAACAAATGGGTAGAGGCCTGAGCCACAAAGGGCCTCAGCTCCATGTGCAGGTGGCTGACTACCGCCGCGATAGCGAGGCCCAGCACCCCTGCCATACCGGCGGCGGCCGCAATCCGCTGGTTCAGCGCACGCTGCTTCGGCTGCCCCGGCCAGAACCACAGCAGCGCGAGGAGCGGCACAGCGAAGAAAATCAGGTCCGCCGCCGAGAAAATCATGACCCGATCGAGGAACCCGTTGCTCCCTGCCCAGCCGTTGATGGTTGCTTCCAAAGCACTGTTCATCGCCACCTCGAACCAACTTCCTGCCAATACTACGCCACCGGTCGCCCATCTGATTGATCTATGTGTACTACGTGCCCTTCTGGCCAGACGTACGCAAACCATCCTCACTGTCGCTAGCGTAGGATTCAGTGGAAGCCTGACGTGGGCCCAGAAAAAACCGCCCCGGCGGGCGAAACATCACGTCCATGATCCATGCAAGCACGCTTAAGCGTATTACACAAGAAGGCGCCTTCAGGACCGCCTCCTGTACTAGGCCACATTGGAATTGTCTGCGTTCGGTACTCATCGGGCACCCGACAGCTGATGTCGCGACGCGGGATCCGTAACACCTGTAAGGTGACCACCAGCCCTCGCCGGACATGGTAGATACGGGCCCAATAGAGCAAAAAGCTGATAGTGTCTGCCTCATAACGGGTTAACGAGCGGGCCAATGGTGGGATATAAAGTGAGAAGGGCGCCAGCCGCGCCCCAACGATGCCATTGCTACGGGGGTAGATTCATTCCGGCAGGCCAACATTCTACGATCCGCAACGGGCAAGAAGTCGTTTGCTTGCTGCAAGCGAGGCCGTACCACGGGCCTCCGGCATGCTATTACGACGGGTCCCTAGGCATGGTCGGCCTACAGCCAGTCCACGGCCGCTGACCCGAGAGACGTTCTCCACACAGGATGCGCAAACAACGTCAGTCAGCAGGAGGAGCAATGCGGTTCACCAGTCCTAGCGAGACTCAGGCCCGAGTGGCCAACTTGGTAGAGAGAGCTTTCATTTTTACATTCCTAGGCACCATGGTGATGGTCGCCGCCATGCACCTGCTCCCGGCACCTGCCTTGGAGGTGTGGAGAGCGCCCAGCGACCTACGCCACATTGCGCCCCTTTGGGGGCTGTCCTGGCCATTGGCATTTGATGTGTACCACGTATTCCTGGCGCTCCTGTTCGGCACGGGCGCCTTGACGGTAGCCGGACTACGACGGTTTACTAAACAGGGTGTCAGCGGAGTTTGCCGCCTCTCGGCACTGCTGGGCTTCTTAACCGCAGGCACCGTATTCTTGTACTTCTTCCTGCAGCTTCCGTCGGACCGCCCCTTTCCTGATCAAGCCGTGGACTCAGCCGTTATCTTTTCCCTCTACGCTCTTCTCCTATTAGTCCTGCACTCGACAGCTCTGCTAGTGACCATTGATTGGCCTCAGCGGCTCGGATACGGGCAACGGCAAACGGAGTGATGGGGTCAGGCGAGGTACAGTAATTCAAGCAGCTTGAAGCCGCGGTCCAGCAGCGGCCGACCGAGTTTCACGGCCAGAAGCGCCACCACTGTCGCGAAGACGGCAATGGCCGCGCCTCCCAAGATGTCCGAGAGGTAGTGGACACCCACATAGATACGGGCTAGGCACCAGAGCGTGACGAGGAAGCCGATGACGACGCCCGCCGCACGGTGTCGTAGCCCGATGCCGAACGCAAACGCATACCCCACCGCTGCTGGGAAACTGGGGAAGGATGAGACTGTCGGCAGATAAAAAAGCCGTTGAGCTACGGGCAAGAGTTGGGGCAACGCGACGTATGGACGAGGTCGAAAATAGAAGGCGTCAATGACGGAAACGATAGCGGCGGCGATCCCCAGGCTCAGGCCTCCCATAAACAGGCCCATTTGGTTTCGCCGACGGGCCGATGAAGAGTTGCCATGGAACCACAAGGCGAACCCGATGCTAGTCATGAGCACTGGCACCAAGTAGTCATTCGCCAGGTGGCTGGCTAACCAATCGAGGGCCGCCCATTTCCCTGTGAGGCCATAAAACCAGAGGACGATATGCTGATCGATGGACATGCGCTAGCGTTTACCTCGCAGGACGGACATGCGCAACAGCAGTTGTAGATAAGTGTGCGTGCGTAATGCTTCCAGATTGTGCTCGGCAGGTGGTAAAACCGGGCGGCTGCGCCAGTGTTTGGCCGAGACGATGAGCCCAGTAAGGCCGAATGCGATGCCGGCGCCCACAATGAACCATAAGAATTGCTCGAAGCCCTGCAAGCCCGTGATGTGCCCTTCGATATTGCGAGGCCCGCTGCCAAAGAACCAGACCACCGCGCCGACAACCGCCGCCACTCCAATCACATAGCCCGGCCAGCCCCGCTGCACAAACCGAAGACCTAACAGGTGGTCCCATGCGGCAATGATTTGAATCATGCCCAGCACGGTGACGACCACGAAGATGATGTAGTCACGTGTGAATGCGTTCGTCCTCGTTCTCCAGAAGAGAGTCGCCCACTGCATCCTACGCAATGGACCGCTCCATAGCCTCCCCCGACTATACCCTATGTCCCTTCCACTTACCCAGCGTGGCCACCCTTAAATGCGCTGCGGAAGTTACAGCGCAAAGGTCCTGCACGTCCTCTAACCATGAATACACTTCGGGTAACCCAGTCGGGGGCCTTGGATAAGCAGCGAGACGGAACAACAGCAAAGGCTCAGAGCCTGGCCCGGAGGCGAAGCGCCCCCCGTATAGCGAATGGACGGCCCGAGAGCGCAGAGCCAACCGATGGCGGTCACTCTTCTAGTACGGCAGTGGCCGAAATCCCTTGCGAGGGCGCGTCACGCGGCACAAGGTGACGAGAGGCCCCACCGGGAATGAGGCGTGCCGAGTTCAGGATAAAGACGAGTTCGGACGATACGTGGATGAACGCCGCCAGCACCGGGTTGAGCAAGCCCACGGCAGCAAGGACCACGCCAAAGCTGTCCACCAGAAGGGTGCCGTAGAAGTTCTGCCAGATGGTCATCTTGGACCGACGCGCAACCTGAATGGTACCGACGAACCGCGACAAGTCATTCCCCAGCAGCAGGATGTCGGCGCTCTCCCGCGCGATGTCCGTCCCGGAGCCCATGCCAACGCTGACATTCGCCTGCGTCAGGGCGGGAGCGTCGTTGATGCCGTCACCTACCATGACTACACGACGGCCTTCCGCCTGCAGCGCCCGCACTCTCGCGACCTTGTCGTCCGGCAGCAGCTCCGCCTCCACCGCGTCGATCTCCAGCTCAGCGGCCACGGCCTGGGCAATGGGCAACGCATCGCCGGTGAGCAGGACGGTCCGGAGGCCCATAGCTCGCATGGCCCGCACCGCCTCCACGGCCTCGGGCCGCAGGACGTCGGCGACCTCGATGGCGCCGAGGTACTTTTCATTTCGCGCGACGAGCACCTCCGACGACGCTCCTCCGGTAACACCGGACGCCGAGACGTCCACGCCGTGCTCCGCCAGCAGCGCCCTGTTTCCCACCAGCACCTGGTCCTTGCCGACGGTACAGACCAGCCCCTTACCGGGGAAGTAGTCAAATCGGTCGGGCTCCACCCCAGTTATGGACCGATCGCGTGCCGCCGCCAGCACGGCTGACGCCAATGGGTGCTCGGAAGACCGCTCGGCCGAGGCTGCCGCCGCCAGCACGGTCTGGACGCTCTCACCCTGGGCCGGGCGGACCTCGGTGACGCACGGCACGCCCAGGGTGAGCGTGCCAGTCTTGTCCAAGACCACCGTGTCCACCCGCGACAGCTCCTCCAAGTACCGGCCACCCTTGACGATGGCACCACGGTTGGCGGCCTGCCCCAAGGCGCCTAGGATGGCCAGTGGCGTGCCCGCCGCGATCCCGCAGGCGCCCGCAACGATAACCACGGAGATGGTCGAGCGCACGTCGCGGGTGATCAGGAAGGTAAGCGCGGCAGCCCCCAGCGCGAAGTACACCAGGTACCCCGCCATGCGGTCCGCTGTCCGCTGGATCGGCGCCCGCGAACGCTCCGCCTCCTCGATGGTACGGATGATTCTGCCCACGGCGGTGTCTTGACCTAGCCCGTCCGCGCGGACCTCCAGCGCGCCCCGCTGGTTCATGGTGCCAGCGTACACCTGGGCTCCCGGCGCCTTCTCGGCCGGCAGCGATTCGCCGGTCACGGCTGACTGGTCGACAGTAGAGTGGCCCTTCGTCACTACGCCGTCCACCGGGACCACCGCGCCCGGCCTGATGAGCACCACATCCCCCACGCGCAGGGCAGACCTGTCTACGTCCCGCGTGCCCGTCTCGTCCTGCACTATCGCCCGGTGCGGCAGCAGGTCCAGCAGACCCCGCATGGCACGATGACCACGCTCCACCGTCAGATCCTCCAGCACCTCCGCTATCAGCACGAATAGCACAATAACCAACGAAGTGAAGAATGCGCCAATGGCGGCCGCCGCCACGATAGCAATAGTCATGGAGAGCTCCATGGTCATCCGCCGCTCGGCAATATCCTTGACGGCCTGCTTGACAATGGGGTACGCGCCGATCGCCGTTCCAGCGAGCGCAATGATGTCGAAGGAAGCGAAGTCCTTCCACAGGCCCAGCCAGCTGGGGACTAGCGCCAGCGCCACCACCAAGATGCGTAGGAGCTCTGCGCGCCCATTGCCCCCCTGATCTTCCGCATCATAATCGCCGCCGTGGAGTGCGGCCTCCGCCATGTCCGGCCCTTGTCCGTCAGGGGCCTCCCTATCGTCCGTCTCGACGCGGCCGCTCTCTTGTCTCACTCGTGGTCCTCCCGAGAGATTTCTCCGCTCCGTCCCGATTTGATGAGGGCTTCACTCGTAATGGCATCGACAGGTGCTACTTCAAATACGCCCGCACCACGTCGATTACCACCTCGGCTGCTCGTGCTTGCTCCTCTGTGGCCGCCCCATTGGTCGAAAGCACGTGCGACCGGATATGGCCGTCGATGATCTCGGCCATCAGGCTATTCAGCGCGCCACGGCACGCAGCAACCGTTTGGAGGATAGAGTCGCACTCCTTGTCCGCCTCCAATGCCCGCTCAATGCCCTCCACCTGCCCTCGGATACGCCGGACCCGGTTGAGCAATTTCTCCTTGTTCTGAATCGTATGCGCCATCCTCGCTCCCTCGTCCCTTACAGGCTCCGGGCCACGCATTCAGGCAGCCGGATCCATACTATACCCCCCTAAAGTATACGACCGACAACCCAGGCGGAGCCGATTCCTAATAATAGCCATGCACTCTAACCTGGTGCCGACTTTTCTTCTATGTGTAAATTGCAGAGCGTGCCAGGACTCGCAGTACTCTCATGTATCGAGGCCTGGCGCGAAGGTGAGGCCACACCCGGGACATTAATGATGCGTGAGACGCAGCGGGCATGGTCCTATGACTTTTTCAACTGGGCAGCGCGGCGCCGCCAGAGGAACCAAACGATGCCGCCCACTATCAACAGCGCGACGATGATCGTGACTACGTTGGCATGCTGGTTTATCGTGGCCCAGTTCTCACCCAGGAGGTACCCGCCATAAGCCAGCCCCGTGGCGAAGGGAAATGACCCTACCAGGGTATAAAACGAGAACTTGGCGATGTTCATGCGCGCGGCTCCTGCGGGAAAGCTCATGAACGTCCGTGCCACGGGCAGAATGCGTGAGACGAAGATGGCGCGGTCACCGTAGCGATCAAACCAGCGCTCCGCCCGGTCTAGGTCGCTTGGCGACATCATCAGATACCGCCCCCAGCGATCGATCGCCGGGCGGGCCCCGACCATCCCGATCCAGTACAGGAACAACGCACCGCCGAGATTGCCTATCGCTCCGAGGAAACCAAGGAGGAATACCCAACCGATGCCAAGTCCGTGGTCCGCGACGAGGAACCAAGCGGCGAACGGGATGATGATTTCGCTCGGGATGGGGATGGCGGCGCTCTCAACGACCATGAGCACCACGACTCCAGGCCAGCCAATGGCGCTATAGACCGAACGGATGAAGTCCACCGCCAGTTGTTCGAGGTGGCCCATTATTGCCTCGCGATGCCCCCAACCATTCCCGCCCTTGTCTGGGCCAGACGTCTGGGGGTCTGTGATTTCGGCACAAGCCGCTGCGTCCGGATGGTGTACTGGACTTACGCACTCCTAGCCCCTCTGCCCCGGACGCACCAGCCAGTCGGCAGATCGGCGTCAAGCCTTGCTTGGCCCACTAATTGCACCGCTTGTCTCTCTGCGAAACGGACTGACTCCAAACATGAAACGGCTCCGGGCGACCAACGGGAGGATTTCCCATCAAGGGTCAGCAGCCACAACGCGCATGCCCGATGTGGCTGCTGACCCTTTGCCACCCCGGACCCGGCCGTTCCGGGAGCCGAGATGGACGGCTACCGCCGACCGCATCTCCTAAGCGGGCGTCTCGCCAAGGGTTATCTTAACGGTCTTACTAGCGCCGCTCTGGTCCACGATCCCAAGCTCGACGGTGGCTCCGGGCTGGAGGGCATCCAAGTAGTTGACTACTTCATCGGCGGTGTACACCTGGTTTCCATTGAAGCTGGTGATGACATCACCTGCCTGAAGTCCCGCGGCGGCGGCCGGGCCACTCTGGACCACTTGCGTGATCAACGCCCCATGAGTGACGCCAGCCGGCGCCTGGGGCTGCGGAGGCTGGTTCCCGGATCCGCGGCACCCGTAGCCGAAACAGTAGAACCCGAACCCGTTCCCCTGCTGCGGTTGCGTCTGCGCCGTCACGTCCTGTAGGGATACGCCCAAGTAAGGCAGGCCAGTGTGGGTCACCGTGCCGTTGTTCACCAGTTGGTCAGCAAGGTTCTTCGCCAGATTGATGGGGATAGCGAACCCCAAACCTTCGGCGGGGTAGCCCTGAGGAGCAGCGATCAATGTGGTGATGCCGACGACATTGCCTTGCAGGTCCAGCAACGCTCCTCCCGAGTTACCAGGGTTGATGGCCGCGTCCGTCTGAATCATCGGCTGGTCGTAACCAGTGGTGCCGTCCGCCATGGGGCGGTTGAGGGCCGAGACAATACCAGTGGTGACGGTGTTGTCGAAGCCATAAGGATTGCCGATGGCCACGACGAGGTCACCGACTTGCAGCTTGCTGGAGTCGCCGAGGTTGGCCGTCGGCAGATTGCTTCCATTGATCTTGACCACCGCCACATCCTGCTGAGCGTCCGCGCCCACCACGGTCCCTGTGAAGTGCCGGCCATCGGCCAGAGTTACCGTGACAGACTTGGTGCCGCTGACCACATGGGCGTTGGTCAGGATAAGACCACTGGAGTCATAGATGATGCCCGATCCTTGGCCGCTACTCGTGGTGATGTTGACAATAGCGGGCTTCACGTCTTTGGCCACCGCTATCAGCTGTGTCTGCAGAGTAGCAGCGTCGCCGCCCTGCGCCTGGGGCGTAGCCGAAGGAGTAGTCGCCTGTGCAGAAGCTGGGTGAGCAACCATCTCCGAACCCAGGACTCCTCCCATTGCGCCCGCCACCATCACCAGAAAAACCACAGCGGCAATCACACCGCGCCGCAACCCAAATAGCCTCGAGGGCGAGCGCTGAGGTGGGATCGGCGCACCGGGCATTGGCGTCATTCCTGTCATGTCTGTGACCTCCTATAAACAATCAATGGAGTTCCGTTACCTACTCGTCACCCTCTTATTGTGCGACCCATTGTGCGATCAAAACTTCAAGTTTTGATGAAACCATCCTGAGAAAGTTCTAAGGAAGGAGCACGGCGAGAAGCACACGAACCAGACAGAGGAGATGACACTAGCAGACCAAAGCCTTGCGCAAGCGGGAATGCCGTGGTCTATTTCAGCAGCGTCACTTGGTTTCGACTCGTACAGCGCTCACCACGGCCGTGGCCCAGCGAGACGATGTCGACCTGCGGGGCGTGGGTCGTTGAAGACAACTTGGAGTCTGTCGTTCAGTGCCACATGGAACTGCTGCGCGAAGAACACGAAACAATAGGCCAATGCGCCAGGAGGAAGCCAACTGCCTCGTCCCCACGATGTTTGCCGCCAGTATTGATGGTGGCAATCACCTTGTCGTAGTTCGAGGAAGAAAGACCTACATCAATGACCTCCACTGTACTGTTGTTAAGGCCGACGAAAACCTCATGAACATCGTCGGCGATGACCAGTCCGTTGGGGGCGGCCGCCGTTGGTATGGTGGTCAGCCATTTCGCTGTCGCCGACGACACGTCGAAGACGTCCACCCGACCCGAGCTCCGGTCCGCTGCGTGCAGCCGGTGCGCTTGTTAATCGACTTGCATGATGTCCATGGACAGGGTGGTACCGATATCCGGCGGAATCGAGATATCAACGGGGGTCTAGAAAGTGGTTGCGGCTAGGTCCAACGGGAGGTGTGTGAGATCAGTCTGGCTATGAGATCCGAGGGGGCCCGGTGCAAAGGGAGAACTGGGGCTCGACGTGGCAGTTGGACTGGGGCTAGCAGTCGGCGTCACACTGGGGGCCAGAGGGATGCTGATGGTGGGCGTGGGACTGGCAGATGAGGGAGCGTTGGCAGTCGGAGTGGGACTCGCCTGAGTCGGACTGGGGGCGATGCTGCCGGATAGCGTAGCACTGCCCGGGACAGTTGCCCCAGCGACCCCAGTGGGACCGGCACATGCGGCTATTAGCAAAAGTATGCCCGTCACCAAGATCATAT
>JBJKQC010000324.1:0-6866 GCA_046705745.1 Dehalococcoidia bacterium | reverse complement strand
AGCCATGTCCATCATCGACTCCAGCCGTATCTCGCTGGCGGCGCAGTCGGTAGGCGTGGCCGTGGGGGCCTTCGAAGCAGCCGTCCGCTACGCGCAGCAGCGGGAGACCTTCGGCAAGCACCTGGCGGAGAACCAGGCGATCCAGTTCATGCTGGCGGACATGGCGACGCGGATCGACGCGGCGCGCCTGCTGACGCGGCGGGCGTCCCAGCTCAAGGACGCGGGGCAGCCCTACGGCAAGGAGTCGGCCATGGCCAAGCTGTTCGCGTCGGAGGCGGCGCACTTCTGCGTGGACAAGGCGGTGCAGGTCTTCGGCGGGTATGGCTACTTCAAGGAAAACCCGGTGGAACGGATGTACCGGGACCAGCGCATCACGGAGATCTACGAAGGCACCAGCGAGGTCCAGCGCATCGTGATCTCACGGGCGGTGCTCAAGGAGCATGCGGTCGAGTAGGGGGAGCAGGCCGCACAAGCGGATTCCCTTCGTCCTAGCTCAGTGGCAGCGAGCAGCAGGCTGGGAACTTTTTGGCGCCTGGCTGCGTC
This sequence comes from Dehalococcoidia bacterium, assembly GCA_046705745.1. Lineage (GTDB taxonomy): Bacteria > Chloroflexota > Dehalococcoidia > Lucifugimonadales > Australimonadaceae > JBJKQC01. Next base: position 6,323 of record JBJKQC010000324.1, on the reverse strand, counting down.
TGTTTAGGAGGCGCGTGCAGCCTGCGTTTGCTAGCCTGCCAGGCGCCGAAGGAGGGTGCGCATTGGGCCGCTTGAAACGCAAATGGGTCATTTGGCCGGCAGCAGCGGTCGTGGCGCTGGCGGTAGCCGGGGCCGTCTCTTTCCAGATTGCGTTGTTGTGGATCCATCCCATCACCGATGGCGGCATCTCTTGGGCGCCGTACGGCAATTGCAGTGATTTCAATCACCAGGGCACGACCGTCGACTGCGCTGAGGCCCCCTTCGATCCGGGTGCCCCTGTGGCTATCGGCTGGAGCGTCCGGAATGCCGGGCCGGTATCGCTGACCATCGCGGCGGCCGAGGACCTGAGAGTCCCGTCAGAGCACACGATCGCCAAATTGCACGCCGTCTTCCCATGGAAGGGGGACTTGTTCTCGCTCAACGAAACGCAGACGCGTCCCTTCGAGTCCATCACCTTGGCGCCCGGTCAACAAGCCGACATTGAATTCCTGGGCAATTTTCAGAGTTGCGAGGCCGTGCAAGGCTACGCGGGACCGGGAACGGCTGTGATCTTCGATAGGGTCCGGCTCACTGTGCGCTGGCTGCTCTTCAGCAGGCAGGTTGAAGTGCCGATGCGGCGGGTACTGAAAGTCGACGCGCCGGCGGAGGGGCAGTGTGCGTAGCAGGGCGAGCGGCGACAGAGAGTCGACTGCGGCGGAAACCGGGAACCAGAGGTGTAAGTTCTGAGAGACGGGTGCCATGCCAGACCGAGGTCCCTGGATTCCGGCCTCCGCCGGAACGACGCCAACCGTGCAGGCTCCTTTTACCTCGCTCCCACCGGCGCCACGGCATCGATAATCGTGCGGCAGAACACGGGGAGATCGCCGGGGTAGCGGGAGGTGATGACGTTGCCGTCATGGACGACGGGCTCGTCCACCCAGTCTGCTCCGGCGTTCACCATATCGTCCTTGAGGCTGAAGAAGCTCGTGAGCCGCCGCCCGCGCGCCAGTCCCGCCGAAGCCAGCATCCAGGGGCCGTGGCAGATGGCGGCGAGGAGCCTCCCTTGCTGCCCGGCGTCACGCACAAACTGGACCATCTCCGGCACGCGGCGCATGTGGTCCGGGGAGTAGCCGCCGGGGATGACGACGATCTCGAAGTCCTCAGGCCTGACGTCGTTGATGCCGGCGTCCGCCGTGACCGATAGGCCGTGCTTGCCCCGGTGTTCGCCGCCCTTTTGCGGCCCGACGGTGATGACCTCGGCGCCCTCTTCCCGGAAGCGAAGGAGCGGGTAGAAAAGCTCCAAGTCTTCGAACTCGTTGTGGGTCAGGACTGCGACCCGCTTGTTCTGCAGCTGCATGTTCACCTCCTTGGTCAACTAAATTCATTGTCCTCAGCGACTGTGCCCGAGCCAAGCTCCTGATGGAGGGAACATGCCGCCGATAGATACGAGGAGAAGAGCGTACAGAGGGGTTAGTCGGGACGCCACTCGCGCCTGAGCAGGGCCACAGTAAAGAAAAACAGCGCGACGGACGCCGCACTAAGCACGGTAAGGTCCGTGACAGAGGGCATATTTCCACGCAGCATCAGGTCTTGGAGAGCGCGGATGGCATAGGTGGCCGGGAGGAGGTAGGAGATGATGCGGGCCGGCCAGATGATTTGGTCTAGTGGAATGAGGAGGCCACTGAAGAAGATCGAAGCTAGGAGCACCAGCATGGCCAGTTGGGCGGACTGCTGCTCGCTGGTAGAAACGGTGGCGATGACAAAGCCTATCCCCAAGGAGCTGACGATGAGCAGCCCGAGGGAGGTCGCGAGCATGGAGAGGCTGCCGAGCAGCGGGACGCTCAGCGCGTAAACAATCAGCGCTACCATGACCGCCCCGGCAACGGAAGAGAGTACTGTGTAGGAAAGGTAGTGTCCCGTGACCATCTCGATGGGCCGGACCGGGGATATGCGGAGCAGGTCCATTATGCCGAGCAGGCGTATGCGCGTCATGGTCAGCGCGCCTAGCGTGACGGCCAGGTGCTGGAGGAGCAGCGCAAGCACGGCCGGGGCGTAGAAAGACGTGTAGGTGGGCTTGAGTTTGGCGGCGTTCTGGACCTGCACGGTGAACGGCGAGCTGACGAGCTTCGGCGGGGTGTCCTCGAACTTGGTGATCGCGTGGTCCGCCTGGTTGAGGCGGTCCTTGAATTGTGTCAGTGTGTCCGGCACCGGGGTTGACCCGGCGGCCACCTGGTCGGTGTACTGCTTCGCCGCGCCCACGGATGTCTGCATGTCCTTGGCCGCGCTCTGGGCGTTGCTCACCATAAGCTGAGTCGTCTGCTGATTGACGGCGTAGACCTGGTTGAGGACATAGGTGTAGGTGTATGCCTGCTGCGCGGGGTCTATCTGGTTGGTCAGAACTGTAATTTGGGCGTGCTTCCCTTCCTGGAAGGACTGATCAGGCGCCGAGGGCAGGACCAAGACCGCGTCCACCCGCCCGCTGAGCAGCATTTGCCGGGCGACGTCTTCGCTCGGCGTTACGGTGAGGACGTGAAAGTCTTTTTGCATGGCCTGCATGAGTGGATTCCCGCTCTGCCAGGTGCTGTCCGCTACGATGGCTACCGTGGGATTGGGGGGAGTAACCCGCACGCCGGTGCCGAAGGCCAGAAGGATCAAGAACGGGCCGACCACTAGGCTGGTCATAAGGGCTGGTTGGCGCGCCAGCTCCGCGAGCCAGCGCCCGAAGAACGCCATTATGCGGATAGCGCTTTTAGCCATGACGACTGACTAGCTCCGCGAACACCTCGTCGAAGTTTGGCAATCGAGGAGTGATGGAACGGACGTTCAAGTCTCTTTTCGTCAAAAATTGCGTGAGCCGGGGCATGGCTGTCGCCAGGTCGTCCACGACCACCCTGACCCCCTTTGCGGTCCGCTCCACTTGCAGGACGCATTCGAGCCCAAGCAGCTCATTCGCATCCCGCTGAGTGAAGGGCTCGGCCTCTATTTCGGCGGTATCGCCTTGGAATGCCTCGCGCCGCAGCCGTTCCGGCGTACCCTGGGCGATGATCCGGCCGGACAGCACGACGGCCACGACGTCACAGGAAGGTGCCTCCTCCACGTACTGGGTTGTCAGGATTATGGTGGTGCCGTCGGAACGCAGTGCGTGCAGGTAGTCCCAAATCCGGGCGCGAAGGATGGGGTCCAATCCGACAGTGGGCTCGTCGACGAACACGACTTCTGGCGAATGGATGACGGCGCACGCAAGGGCCAGACGGCGCTGCATGCCGCCGGAAAGCTGGCTGGCCCGGCGCGAGCGGGCGTCCCAGAGCTCGAACAGCTTCAGGAGCTCCCGGATACGCTTCCTGCGCTTGAGCCAGCCGATGCCGTAAAGGCCCGCTACGAACTCGGCATTCTGCAAGACCGTCAGGCCGGGGAAGAGGAACGCCCCTTGGGGCATGTAACCCATGCGCTCGCGTTCCCGAGCGGTGCGCTTCAGCGGGTCAACGCCGAGGAGCCTGACTCGCCCGGCGGATGGCCTGGACAGGCCTGCCAACAGCCGAACCAAGACGGTCTTGCCGGCGCCGCTGGGACCGATAAGACCGAAGAGGTCGCCCCGACGGACCCGCAGGTCGATCCCCATGAGCACGTGGAGGTGGCCAAAGGACTTCTCCAGCCCATGGGCAGTTACCGCGTAGGGCTCCCCGTCACCAGCACCTTCTCCGGCACGCGCATCCCGCACCGCTAAGGCAAGGTGCTTGACCTCATGTCTGCGCAGGACGTCGCCGCCTTTAGCTGTCTCATCCATTGCCAGCCTGTTACAAGAACCTTTTCCAAAACTCAGCGTCTCCCAATCCAGTGGCGGCTGACCATCCCACCTTTGCCGAACCAGGCATGAGTTGGACTAGTGTGCAATGGCAGATTTGGCTTGCGGTGACGCTCTGGTATTCATGCGTTAGCATGAGGCGGCGCGGCACATCGCCGCGGCACTCGGGCCGAGGAGGCTTACGCATGACCTTGCTGAACGTGAACAATAAGGCAGGCGCGCTCAATCACGTGGGAATCGCTTGCAAGAATTTGGAGGAGTCCATCCGGCAGTTCCGGGAGCTGTTCGACTCGCCGGCGCCGAGGCTGGCAGCCAGCGAGGAGCTTGGAGTGCGCGGCGCCTTCATCGAGCAGGGGGAGACGCACATCGAGCTGCTGGAGCCGCTGCGGGACGATGTCCCCATAGCAAAGTTCCTGGAAAAGCACGGCGAGGGAATACACCACATTGCGTTCACCGTGGGCAACGTGGACGCAAAGCTGCTGCAGCTTCTGGAGATGGGCGTGCCGATGATTGACCAAGTGCCGCGCGAGGGACTGGGCGGGCGGATTGCTTTCACGCACCCGTCCGGGACCCACGGCGTGATGATCGAGATCATCACGCCGTGGGAGCATAGCGGACGATGACGGCAGAGGCCGATAGGACCGATGGCCCCCGGGTGCTCATAGCCAAACCGGGCCTGGACGGCCACGACCGAGGGGCGCGGATGATTGTCCGCGCCCTCCGCGATGCTGGGTTCGAGGTGGCCTACACTGGCATACGGCGGACGCCGGAGCAGATCGCGGCGCAGGCCGAGGACTTCCGCGCTGATGTTGTGGGCATCAGCATTCTTTCAGGCGCCCACATGCAGCTCATACCGCGCGTCATGGACGCACTCACAGCCCGCGGGATGGAGACAGTGCCGGTAGTGGCGGGCGGCATCATTCCCGAGGAAGACCGTACCGCGCTTCTGGAGATGGGCGTGGTCGCCGTATTCGGGCCGGGCGCGCGGACCGACGCGATCATCGATACTCTGCGGCAGACGATCGTCAGCACCCGGAAGGCCCCTGGTCCCGCTTCCTGATTAGCCGGTGCGGCGGCGGAGCGTGGCGGCGCCGAGGACCAGCGCGATGCAGATCGCTCCGATGACGATGACCACGTCGTACCAGAACCAGGCCCCGGTGTCGTTGGCGGTCACCCGCGCAAGTGCGTCGTAGGCGTAGGTGACGGGCAGCGCATTTGATATCACTTCGAGCGCGTGGGGCATGAGGGCCCGCGGGAGCAACAGGCCGCTCACCAGGACCTGGGGGATCAGGATGGCGGGCATGAATTGGACGGCCTGGAACTCCGTCCGGGCGAACGCGCTGAAGAAAAGGCCGAGGGACATTCCGAGCAGGGCGTTGGCGATGGCCAGGAGGACGACCGCCCAGTCGGGCCCCTGCGCCTGCACACCAAGGAGGCCAAAGCCGACGGCGCCGGCAATGCTGGCTTGCAGCGCCGCCAGCACGGCGAAGGCAAGTCCATAGCCGATCAGGACGTCGAGCTTGGCGATGGGGAGCGACATCATCCGCTCAAGCGTGCCGCCGGTGCGCTCCCGCAGCATGGCGATGGACGTGATCAGGAACATCAGGATGAGCGGCCAGAGGCCGATCATGGGAGCGCCCACCCGCTCGAAGGTGCCGGGCTGATTGTTGAAAATGTACTTGAAGAGCGCCAGCAAGGCCGGCGCGACGACGAACACGAGGGCGAGCGTCCGGCGGTCGCGGCGGAGCTGGGCAAGGACGCGGGCAGCGGTGGCGAGGGTGCAGCGGATGCTCATGCGGCCTCCGCGAGGGCGACGAAGGCGTCCTCCAGGGCGCTCGTTTGAGTTCGGGCCAGGAGCTCGGCAGGGCTGTCGGTGGCGATGATCTCTCCAGCGCGCATAAGCACAAGCTGGTGGCACCGGCTGGCCTCGTCCATCACGTGGCTGGAGACGAGCACGCCGGCGCCGGCGTCCGCAAGCCGGTAGAAAGCCTGCCACAACTCGCGGCGGAGGACCGGGTCCACGTCGACGGTTGGCTCGTCGAGGACTAGCAGCCTAGGGTCGCCGAGGAGCGCCACGGCCAGGGAGGCGCGGGAGCGCTCGCCGCCGGAGAGGGTGGCTACGAGCTGATCGATTTGGGGCGCCAGCCCGACCAGCGACACCACCTCATCGATGCGGCGCCGTGGGGCATCGACGATCCGGGCGAAGTACCGAAGATTTTCTTGCACGGTCAGATCGGGGTACACGGACGGTGCTTGGGTGACGTACCCGACCCGGCGGCGAAGGACAGGGGTGCCCGCGGGCTCCCCAAGCACCATCACACTGCCGCTCTCAATAGTCTGCACCCCGACGATGGAACGCATCAGCGTGGTCTTGCCGGAGCCGCTTGGTCCGAGAAGGCCGGTCACCAGTCCGGCGTGAATATCGAGGGAGACGCTCGGCAGGACGAGCTTGCCGCCACGGCGGACCTGCAGGTCACGGACCTCGACGGCGACGCCGCCCATGCGATTGTGCGATAATTCCTTTTGTGAAGAATTCAACATG
>JBJKQC010000323.1:0-13087 GCA_046705745.1 Dehalococcoidia bacterium | reverse complement strand
GCCACCGCCCAGCAGGAGGAGATACCGGAAGCAGGGATCCTCGAGCGCCTATCAGGATAAGGCCCGTCTGACGAAAGTTGGACTGGAGAGCGTGAGAGACCCCGCCGCCGCTGACCATCTCTCCGGCAGCCATGCCGGACGGTCCAAGCGCAAGGCGAACTCAAGCGCTCCACGGCGCAGGGCGATGGGTGTCAGAGAGGGCGGGCCAAACAGAAAAATAGCGTTGTCCCATCGCGCCCCGCGCCGCTATCTATGCAGGCCACTGCCCCCTCTTGGGCCCAGGGGGTACTGGATGTCCCAGCCCACTATACGAGCTTCCCCTGGATGACCGGATTGGCATTTCAGACTAGTGATCCTTGTGCTTTCCGCTAGTATCGCGCTGGCTTTCGAATTATCAGCAAAGCCGCATGCTCGCCATAGTGAGGCAGGGAAGCCACCGCGTCACCAGCATGCCCGGCGTTGACACCCGAAGGTGGCCGTGATACACCCGTCGCCACCAACATGGCCGTCACTTCATAAGGAGGGCATTCATGGCCGGTAAGCGTGTACTCGGGCTGGGAATCATCGGAATCGGAGTGGGCGGCACGGAGATGCTGCCTGCCATGGAACAGATGGAGGAGATCGATCTGGTGGCGGGGGCCGACGTCAACCCACGGGTCCGCGAGGCTTTCTCCACTCGTTATGAGGCAAAGGCATACCCAAGCATTGAAGAGCTCTGCGCCGACCCGGAAGTGGAGGCCATCTGGATATCCACGCCCAACCGGTTCCACGCTCCCATGACCATCTATGCCTTGGAGCACGGCAAGCACGTCATTGTCGAGAAACCCATGGCACTGAACCTAGAGCAAGCCCAGGCCATGTGCGATGCGGCCAAGCGCACGGGGAACGTCCTCATTGCCGGGCATACGCGCAGTTTCATCCCCCCCTTCCGCAAGATGTGGCACATCATCCAGTCCGGCGAGCTGGGTGCAGTCAAAGCCATTAACTTCTGGGCCTACACAGATTGGGTCCTGCGCCCGCGGACCGCCGAAGAGCTGGACATGAACCAGGGCGGAGGACTCGTTTACCGACAAGGGCCTCACCAAGTGGACACTGTCCGGCTGCTCGGCGGCGGCATGGTCAAAAGCGTCCGCGGCTTCGTGGGCCAGTGGATGACTGAACGGCCCATTCCCGGTTACTACGCCGCGGCCATGGAATTCGAGAACGGCGCCACTTCCATGATCGTCCATAACAGCTATGGTTACTTCATGGGGGCCCAGCTCGTGCCGTGGGGTCACGACCGTCAGCGCTATGGGCAAGAGGAGCGCATCGCAATCCGCAAGGCCATGCGCGAAGGGACGCGCGACGAGGAGGCGGACAAGCAAGCCATCCGCATCGGCGGCGACAAGGAAGTGGAAATCTTCAAGCGCGAGGGTGTCAACCGCGACCCCGGCGGAGAGCCTTGGGTGCCCGGCGAGCCCGGCATGGTCGTCGTCTCCTGCGAGCGCGGTGACATGACCCGCTCTCCCTATGGCATTTACATCTACGACGACAACGGCAAGCGAGAGATCGACCTCAAGCCGCCCAGCGGCTGGGCCATGAACCGTCGTGCGGAGCTGCAGGAGCTATATGACGCCGTCGTGAACGGCGCCCCCGTCTATCACACGCCGGAATGGGGCATGGCGACATTAGAGGCGGTCCTCGCCATCGCCGAGTCAGCCCGCACCCACAAGGACGTCGAGCTGCGACACCAAGTTCCTGTCGCCGCCAACTACGGCGACGCCAAGATCTTCGACCAATCCCTCGCGACGGCGGGCACAATCGTGTCCTAGGCTCTCCGGTCACGGGAAGAATGGGGGGGATGCGGCGAGCCGCGCCCCCCATGAACATCCCTGCGATCTTCGGGCAGGCCAGCCTATGGCATCACAATGCAATCTCCGGCCGCCGCGTGTGCCAGTCCGTCGCCTGCTGATAGGCGTGCGCGGCCCGAATGACTCGCGCGTCCTCGAACGCCGGCGCGGCGAGTTGCATGCTCAGCGGCAGCCCCTCTGACGAAAAGCCACAGGGGACCGCGATGGACGGCAGCCTGGCGACATTGCACACCCGTGTCAGGCGCAACAGCGACTCCCGAACGGAATGCTCGACGCCGCCGATTTGCATGCGCTCCAGCCCTTGCTGGGGAGCGGCCATAGGCTCCGTAGGCAACGCCAGCAGATCGAAGCGCTGAAACACCCTCGACAGCCGCCTTGCGAAAAGCACGCGCGCTCGCATCGCTTGGACATACGTCGCGGCGGGGATAAAGAGCCCGCTCTCGGCCCGGCGCCGGACCGCCGGGTCATAATCCGCGCCTCGTCTACGCAGCCGGTCTCGGTGGAGCACTCCAGCCTCCGCCGTCGTGATTGTCGCGGCGATGGCCGGGACCCACTCCAGCTCGGGGATGGAGACCTCCTCCGCACCAGCGCCCAAGCCCTCCAGTGCTTCCATTGCCTTTTGGAACGCGACCTTGACCTCTGGCTCCATCACATCCCAAACGAACTCTCGTGGCACGGCGATGCGCATGCCTTTGGCGAGTTTTGAGGCGCGGTCTAGGCCAGCAGCGTAATCGACGGGTGCCGAGCGGACCGACGCAGGGTCGTCCGGGTCAGGACCCGCCAGGGCGTTCATGGCCAACGCCACGTCCTCCGCTGTCCGGCACATGGGACCCACGGTGTCCAGTGTCCAGCTTAACGGCGTCACGCCCGCCCTGCTGATAAGGCCGAACGTTGGCTTCAAGCCTGTGAGCCCGCACAGGGCCGAGGGTATCCGCACCGAGCCTCCTGTGTCCGTGCCCAATGCCAGAGGCGCCATGCACGCCGCCACAGCCACGCCAGAACCGCTGCTGGAGCCGCCGGGCAGGCGGTCCAGCCCCCATGGATTCTTCGGCATCCCGTAATGCGAGTTTTCACCGGTGGGACTGAAGGCGAATTCGACCGTGTTGGTCTTGCCGATGGGATAGGCGCCGACCTCACGCACACGGCGCACCGCCGTGGCGTCCCGGTCGGGCACGAAGTCCGCATCCACCTTGGAACCCGAGGTTGTTCGTACACCGGCGGTCCAGAAGATGTCCTTCACGGCCACTGGTATCCCGTGCAGCGGCCCCTTGTAGCCGCCGCCTGCTATCTCATCCGCCGCCTGCTTCGCACTGGCCAGGGCGCTGTCCGTCATCCGGGTGATGAACGCGCCCAGCCTAGGCTCCAGCGATTCGATGCGGGCGGCGAATGCCTGCGCAACCTCCACGGGCGAGACCTCTTTCGCCTTGATGCGCCGGCTCAGCTCGGCGACGGTCAGGGATGTCAATTCTCCGGTTGATGCCGTCATGCGCCACTCCCATTGAACGAGGAAACGGCATGCTCCACGGGCACTTCCGAAGCGTCGATATCGTGAACAGCCTCGATACGCAGGAGTAGCGCCAGCACCTCCGGGTACAGGGCGTCCAGATGGCCGTCCCCGATATCCAGGCCCAGCGCCGCCGCCAGTGTCAGGAACGTCTCTTTGTTCATCACGCCTTCGCCAGCCATATAGCCTCCCTCTCGGTTGATGCGGAGTATACGGACGCCTCGTCGCCCCGGGCAATGTAGCCACCAGCTCGTTCCGAAATATGGGCTTGTGAAGAGCCAGCGCATAACCCTTCCGGTGCCCTATGGCTCCCGGGCAAAGGCGAGCGCGTGCACCCGGCGGGCGCCGGCGTCTTTGAGCGCCCTGGCGGCGCTGTCCAGCGTACTCCCGGTTGTCATTACGTCGTCCACCAGCACCACCCCCCGCCCCTGCACGTTCGCATCCTCCGCCGCGGCGAAGGCCCCTTCCACGTTCGCCATGCGGGCCTCCCGTGCCGCCGCCGCCACCTGTGGCTGTTCGTAGGAAGTCCGGACCAGCGCGTGCTCGGCAAGAGGCAGTCCCAGCAGCTCCGCGACGCCTCTCGCCAACAGGGCTGCCTGGTTATGACCGCGCTCACGGAGGCGTTTCGGGTGGAGCGGCACGGGCACCACGAAGTCCGCGATCAGTCCCCGAGCTTGCCGGGCGGCCAGCGCCTCAGCCATGGACGCCGCCATCCGGGGCGCGATGGCACGAAGGCCCGAGTACTTTAGCCGGTGCACAGCCGTGCGCGGAGCTCCCTCATAAGCGAATGGAGCAGTGGCCGTATCGAAAGCGAGTGCTTCTCTCTGGAAGGCCAAGACAGGCAGGCGCCGCGCGGTCTCCAAGCAGACTTCGCAGAGGTAGACGCCGCCCGTCCCACACCCCACGCAGTGGGCGGGCAAGAGAATGCCGGCTAGGCGCTGCCAGAGCGCATCGATCTGTGGCTTGAGCATCATGAGAGTAAGGGCGTCCCTGTGCTACAGTCTTGGGTATGATAAAGGCCGTATTCCTCGACTTCTACGGGACCCTGGTGAAGTGGTCGCCGGATGCCGAGCAGATCCAGCAAGACGCCTGCGCCGCCGAGGGACTCGCCGCCGACAAGAGCGCAATTTTGCAGGCATACCCCGTCGCCAATGCCTACTTGGACCGGGAGAATGCCAAGGAACCGCTCAACCGTCGCTCCGAGCAAGACCGGGATTCCCTCTTTGCAGAATACGAGCGACGTTTGCTTGCTGCTGCGGGGCTGAATGTGACGCCGGAGACTGCGCTAAGCGTGTGGCGTCGCGTTTACACGACACCGAAAAGCTTGAGCCTCTACGATGACGCCCGCCCAGCTTTGAACGACCTCCACGCCGTGGGACTCACACTGGGCGTCATCTCCAACATAGGCCCAGAGCTTGGCGACCTCATCTCCAAGCTGGGCATCACGGACGCTATCAGCGTCTGGGCGTCGAGTGCAGAAGCGGGCGCTAACAAGCCTCATGCCGCCATCTTCGAGCTCGCGCTGGCCAAAGCGGGCGTCGCCCCCATTGAGGCGCTGCACGTCGGCGATAGCTATGAGTCCGACGTGAAGGGCGCCAGAAACGCGTCGCTCCATGCCCTGCTTCTCTGGCGGGACGGAGTCCAATCCCCGCCCGAGGGCGTTCCCGTCGTGACGTCCTTGCTGGATGTTATAGGTTATCTACGAAAAGCAAAGCTGGGCTAGAAAACAGTCAGCGGTCCGACAGGTCCTCTGGGAGTGGTCCAGCCAGAGTGAGCAAGTGGTGTAATCCCGAATTCCCCCAAACCAAGCAGAGGAGGTGCCGCGTGGACATGATGAAATTCGGCACAACGGAACTGGAGGTATCACGGGTTGGTCTAGGCTGCATGCGCATGTCCGAGCCCGGCGCCGACGACCGCGAGTCCATCGCAACAGTCCAGATGGCCATCGACAGCGGTGTCAACCTGCTCGACACATCGGCCAGCTACGGAAGCGGACACAACCAGAATCTGATTGCCAAAGCGCTCAGGGGGCGTCGCGAGCGAGTCATCGTTCACTCGAAGTCGGGAAGCCCTCGCACGCAGGACGGAGCTGGCACGCGCGGCGGAGGGTCACCCGAGTACCTGACCCGCGTATGTAACGAGAGCCTGGCGCGTCTGGGCACGGACCGGCTCGATGTCTATTGCCTTTCCAGGGTCGATCCCCACGTCCCAATCGAGGAGTCGGTGGGCGCGATAGCGCGTCTGGTTGAAGAGGGCAAGGTGCGGTACATCGCGCTTTCCGAGGCCGGACCGGACTCGATCAGGCGGGCAAACGCGGTGTACCCCATCGCCTCGCTCCAGATGGAGTACTCCTTGTGGTCGCGCGACGTTGAGAACGGCAATCTCCAGGCGTGCCGGGAGGCCGGCATGGCCCTAATGCCCTATTCGGTCTTAGGACGCGGGTTCCTGGCCGGCGCCTATCGCAGCTTGGCCGACCTGCCCCCGCAGGACAGCCGCCGACAAACTCCGCGGTTCCAGCCGGGGAACTTCGAACGCAATCTTGGCCTGTTGGAGGAGGTAGAAGCCCTGGCCCGGGAGAAGTCCGTCACGCTGGCCCAGATCGCCATTGCATGGGTGGCAGCCCAAGGCCGCTACATCTTTCCGATCCCTGGCGCCAAGACGCGGGCGCATCTCGCTGAGAACTTGAAGGCAGCCAGCATCGTGATGAGCCCGGAAGACCTTGCGAGGCTCGACGCCATCCTGCCGCCTGGAGCGGCCGCGGGCGAGCGCCTGCCCCGAGAGCAGCTCGCCCGCGTGAACCTCTGAAGTCGATAAGGAGCCCCATACATGCGCCGCAGAGTCGGTGCTGGTTGCTGCGGGTCCGCGTCGAGATGGTGTCCCCGCTGGGATGGCCCCTTTTTGGGTCGAGCGTCCTTGCCTGGAACGTCGCGGCCTAGGGGATCGGAGAAACCGAGCTTAATAGACCCTCGTGCTCCCGTTGGCAGGTTTCCGCCGCTCTATGGTAAGCTGGCATTGTACTGTCCCGTCAGGGGGCAGCTTGCCACGGCCCCAGTTATTCAACCCCATCAGAAAAACAAGAGCACATGTCATACCAGGTCTATTTCGGCGATCTGACCGAAGAGAACCAGGCGCTCGTGCTAACGCTGCTGCGCCTGAAAGACGAGGCCGGACAACTGAGTCCGGAAGAAGTAGCGCTGCTGATAAAGCTACGAGGGACCTCCGAGCCCGTGCCCTACGTGCCTCCGGAAGCCCCTACGCCCATCCGCCGGGGCCGCCCCCCGGCTCGGAGAGGCACCGGGCGGCGCAATGGCCGGAATCAGGCGGCGCCGGAAGCGTAGGCAGTCGACTAAGCCGACACCAGCTCGGCCGTTCGCTTTTGAAACGCCTCCAGGTTCGCCAGTACCTCCAGCAGGGCCTGGCCCCACGCTTGTCCGTCACTGACCGTGGGCAGGTGGACCTGCTGGTTGCCTACGGTCACGTGATGACCTAGGGCCTGTTGCAGGGGCGCTCGGGCTCCTCCCACCTGATCGAGCAACTTAAGGGTGATGCGGTCATCGCGACGGGTGACGGACTCGACTCGTGTTCGGCGGCCGAGTATTCGTATGCGGGCGGCGTACAACAGGTAGTGCACCTCATCCGGAAGCTGATGCCCGAAACGGTCGTAAAATTCCCGAGACAGCTCGTCCACTTCCTCATCCGTGCGGGCCTTGGCAATGCGTTGGTACATAGCCATGCGCGTGGGCATGTGCGGGACCAACTGTTCCGGTATCGAAGCGGGAATCGCCAGATCAATCACCGGCTCCGGACCTTCTTCCTCCGGTCGCGGGCCATGCCCGGTCGCCGCGCGCAGCTCGGAGACTGCTTGAGCCAGCAATCGAGTGTAGAGGTCGAAACCCACGGCCTGAATCTGACCGCTCTGCTCCGCGCCCAGCAGATTGCCCGCTCCACGGATCTCCAAGTCCTTCATGGCGATGCGGAAGCCCGCTCCCAGCTCGGTCGCCGCCGCAATGGTCTGGAGTCGCTTGTGCGCTGCTTCCGTGAGCCGACGGCCTCGCTCAACGAGCAAATAGGCGTAAGCCCGCTGAGACCGTCGGCCAATGCGACCGCGAAGCTGGTAAAGCTGGGCCAGGCCAAGCCTGTCGGCGCGGTCCACGATGAGCGTATTTACTGCCGGGATGTCCAACCCTGACTCGATAATCGTCGTGCAGACCAGCACATCCGCCTCTCCCTCGGCGAAGCGCTCCATCGCTGAGGATAGTACTTCCTCAGGCATCTGCCCGTGTCCCACGACCACCCGGGCCTCTGGCACCAATTCCCGTATCTTGTCCGCCATCAGGCCGATGGTCTTCACACGGTTGTGCAGAAAGTACACCTGGCCGCCACGGTCTAACTCGCGCAAAATCGCCTCGCGAATCAGGTCATCGGATGTCTCTGCCAGGTAGGTACGGATGGGCAAGCGTTCCTCCGGAGGCGTCTCGATTGTCGAAATATCCCGAATCCCCGCCAGCGCCATGTGAAGCGTCCTAGGTATTGGCGTGGCCGTCAACGTTAGCACGTCTACCTCGCTCCTGAGCTCCTTCAATCGCTCCTTGTGCCCCACCCCAAAGCGGTGCTCCTCGTCGATGATCACGAGGCCCAGGTCCTTGAACCCTACGTCCTTCTGGACCAAGCGGTGGGTGCCAATGACTATGTCCACGTCGCCGCGCTTGAGCCGTGCAATGATCTCATCCTGCTCTTTTGGCGCGCGAAAGCGGCTCAAGACCTCCACCGCGATGGGAAACGGGCTGAGGCGCTCGACGAACGTGTTGTAATGTTGCTGCGCCAGCACGGTCGTTGGGACTAGCACGGCCACCTGCTTGCCACTCATGACTACCTTGAAGGCCGCTCGGAGCGCCACTTCCGTTTTACCGTAACCCACATCGCCGCAGACCAAGCGGTCCATAGGCCTGGGCGCCTCCAGGTCCGCTTTGACGTCATCGATGGCCGTCTGTTGGTCTGGGGTTTCCATGTACGCGAAGGCATCTTCCATCTCGCGTTGCCAAGGCGTGTCTGTGGCAAAGGGGAAACCTTCCGCAGTCTCGCGCTGGGCGTACAACGCCAACAGGTCTACCGCTAGTTTCTTGGTTGACTCCTTTGCCCGCGAGACTGCCCTGCTCCACTCCTGCGTGCCCAAGCGTGTGGGAGTGGGCGCGGCTTCATCGCCGCCGAGATAGGGGGAGACGCGGCCGAGGTGTTCCGTAGGCACGTACAGACGGTCGCCTTCCGCGTACTCGAGAATCAAGTACTCGCGCGAGGCCTCCGCGCCGTCTTCGGCGTTTCCCGGTCGGACAACGGTGCCTATGAAACGACCGATGCCATGGTCTATGTGCACAACGTACTGGCCCGGCCTGAGCTCGTCCGCCGACACGGCGCTAAGCCTTTGGGCGTGACGCCGTGGCCGGACCACCGGCCGCTTCAGCGTCCCAAAGACCTCGGAGTCCGTGAACAGCGTCGCCAGCGGCCGATCGTCCTCATCACTTGCCTTCAAGACCCATCCGCCGGACAAGGTGGCATGGACGATGGCCACGGAGCCTGGTTCGAGCCGCTCCAACGAGCGAGTCTCACGAGCGCCGACTCCCCCTTCACGGAGAACCTCATCCAGTCGGCGGGAGTGCTGGCTGGCGATGACAACGGGAGCGGAGTGGCTACGACGGAGCGCGACGGCCAGTTGGTCGAGCGCGCTGTGATAGCCAGCCGGAGCCGAGAAAGGAAGTATCTTTCCCGGGACTGTGCACTCGTCCTCACCACCACTCTGCCCTCCATGGTGAAACTGAGTGAGTGAGAGCCGAGCCTGACAGTTTTGGAGCGCACGGCTGATTGCGCCCCAACCAGCTAAAGCGGAAGGAAATCCAGTGGGAAGCTCTCCACGCTCTTCCTTCAGCGCCCGCAGCTTCTCTGCCGCCTCTTCCTGATGGCGCCCTATTTCTTCACCTTGCGCAGGTTCGTCCAAGACAAGTACGGCATGGCCCAGGAACGTCAGGTGGTCGAGCAGAGTGTGGTGCAGAAGGAAGCTGGAATACAGCGAGGCGTTTTCTAGAGAAATCCCCGCCATCAATTCGGCCAGCTCATCGTTAACGCGATCGCGCTCCGAGGTCTTGCAGTTGCTGAAGTCGAGCGAGCGGACGAGTCTATCGACTTCCACCGCGTCGGCAAGAGCAGGCAGGATCTCGGCCGCCGGCAGCACCCGTATTGCGTCGAGATGGCTGCTCGATCGCTGCGAGGCAGCGTCAAAGGCACGGATGCTATCGACTTCGTCACCCCATAGGTCCAGCCGAGCAGGGCTCGCATGGCCTGGGCCATAGATATCCACGATCCCACCGCGGCGCGCCGCGCTCCCCGGTTCTTCCACCACCTGGCCGATACGATAGCCCATCTTCGTCCACTGCTGGAGCAGCGATTCCACCGCCACCTTTTGCCCGGGGCGAATGTCGTGCACCAGCTTCGCGAAGAGGTCCGGCGAAAGCGTCTTCTGCATCAGGCCTGTGATGGATGTGACGACCAGAGGGACGGCGGGTAGGGACGTTCCGGCATCCGTCCGTGTCCCTCCCCTCTCCTTCGCGGCATGCAAGGAGCCGAGTGCCGCCAGCCGTTCGTGCACCGTGCCCGCCTCAATCGACAACCGCTCATAGGGCAGCACCTCGGACTCGGCAAAGTGGTAGATGGGCGCGGCCTCGCCGCAGTAAGCCTGGAGTTGGTCCACCATCCGCCGGGCGTCATCGGGATGAGGGCAGATGAGCACCACGGGCCTTCCAAGGTCCCGCCATAGGGACGCGACTACGTACGGCTTTGCCGCCTCCATGACGATGGCTTCGGAAGGGGCGGCGCGCTTCACATCATCCAACAGCCGCTGGTAGCCAGGCACGGCCTGCAGGTAATCGAATAGACCAACGAGGCTCAAGCAATACTCCCAAGAAACGAAAATGGACACGCCAAAGAGGCCGGCAAGCCGGCCTCTTACTAGTCTACCACCCTATGGCCACCCAGAATTTGCAGGAGGGCGTGACTCAAATCCCGATGCTCAATCCAGGGAGCGTCGTCGCCATGACTTGGGTCTCGAGCGGTCGTCGGGCCGGCCAGACTGGGGCGGTTTGTTGCGCATGGTGTTGCGCAACAACCCGCGAAACACCCGCAAATGACGTGCAAATGAGCCGCAAATCAGCCGCAACATGCGCAACAGGGGATTTCTCTCCCCAGGGCCATGGCCTACTGCATGGGTCAGGCGTGCCGGGACAATTGCGCGATCTTTTCTGTGGAGCGCCTGGCAGATGCGGGTAAGCGGCCTGCGGACCACCCCATTCCTCCAGGGCGCAAGGGCAACTCAGACTTCGTCGCCTTCACAGGCACCTCTGAGCCCGAGCAAACGCGAAGCAACAACCCGCAGCAGATGCGAAGCAAAGCCGAAGCAAGCGCAGTGCTGAAATGAGTTTTACCAGGGCACGGCCTGGGGCAAAATTGCTGGAAACCGCAGCAAGCGATGCATATTTTTCGGTGCGAGCTGCGAAGGCCGGGCTACAGCCTTCCATGAGACCCACGGCGGGTGTGAGACTTGCACTTACGGTGCCGCCGAGGGACCACGGAGTGGCAGGATTCCGACGCTGATTGTCATTATATCACCAAAGGGCATTGGAGCCAAAGGGGCGGTTGACAGTTGACAGGGCCGAAAGGCCCTACGAAGCATGTCTCGTGGGCTTCACGGCCCTCCCGGAGCCCCACTGCGTTTTCAGGAAGCCGACTACAGCGCCTTGGCGAAACGCATGCCGCCATGGGTCGGATTCCAACCGCGGGACGCCATGGCTCGCCAGAAAAGGGGGGCCTCCTGGTTATGGGTGTCGATGACAGCCTGGAGCCGCTTGGCTCCCCGCAGGGCCATACGGCGTTCCGCCTCGCTCACCAGCATCCGGCCGATCCCTTGCCTGCGGTAGTCGGGGTGGACCGCAAGCCGATAAATATTCCCCCGCCAGCCGTCATAGCCCCAGATCACGGTGCCCACGATTTGGGCGGCATCCGTCGCCAGCAGCAAGGCGTCCTCACGCTCCTTGAACACCGCCGTGAGCGCTCTTAGGTTGTCCGTTGGACTAGCCGAGGCTGCCTCTTTCCAGAAGTCCAGGACGCCTGGGGCCTCCTCGAGCAGACAGGAGCGGACCTTCACACGTTTTGCAGTCATTGGACACTCCGGATTTTGGGTTAGGTCAATGTTTGCACGAGAGCCATAGGCCTCACGTACGATATACTTGATGAATATCTAGTGCAGACCCGCACGAGCACGACATGGCGCTCTACCTCTCCGAGACCCCATCGTCCGCCGACCGACCCTCCCTCGCCTATCGGCGTATCGTGGTCAAGGCGGGCACCAATGTGCTTACCGGCCGAAGCTCTCGCCTCGACCGTGCCGCCATGGCGTCGCTGGTAGAGCAGATAGTAATCGTCGGCTCAATGGGCGGACAGGTGGTCCTCGTGACCTCCGGCGCCATCGCCGCGGGTCGCGAAGCCATGGGCGCAAACCCGGACGGCAAGGTGCAGGTACAGCAGATGCTGGCAGCCATCGGCCAGAGCCGCCTGATGCACGCTTACCAGGAGTTGTTTTCAAGAAGCGGCGTCGTTGTAGCCCAGGCGCTTCTCACGCGGCATGACGTGGAGGACCGGCTGGGATACCTCAATGTACGGAACACCCTAGAAAGCCTTCTCAACAACGGCGTCGTACCTATCGTGAATGAGAACGATGTGGTCGACACCGCGGAGATAGGCCAGGAGCGCTTCGGCGACAACGATACGCTCTCCGCGCTGGTAGCCAACCTTATAGACGCGGACTTGCTCTTGATGCTGACCGATACCGGTGGCCTGTACACAGCCGACCCCAAGCGAGATCCCTCCGCGACTTTGGTGGCGCGAGTCGACCACATCGACGCTTCCATCATGGCCTTGGCCGAGGCCCATAATAGCAAGGTGTCCCGTGGCGGCATGGCGTCAAAGCTGGAAGCGGCGCGGAAGGCCACCTCAGCCGGCGTCACGGTCGTCGTCGCGTCCGGTCACGAGCGTAACGTGATAACGCGCGTGGCGAGCGGCGAACTCATTGGCACGCTCTTCGCCAGGAGTGTCTCCGCCATGGAAAGCCGCAAGCGCTGGCTCCTCAGCGGCATGGCGCACAGTGGCGGACTCGTCGTCATCGATGATGGCGCCGCGACGGCCATTCGCAAGCAGGCGGGCAGTCTGCTGCCGGCGGGTGTGCGAGAGGTGCGCGGGGCCTTCCATCGCGGGGATGTGATTACCATTGCCGATAGCGCCGGCCAGCGCGTTGGCTATGGCATAGTTAACTACGACGCTGCCGACTTGCGTGTCATCGCCGGTGCGAGGTCCAGCCAGATAGCGGGCAAGCTGGGGCATCACTACGGGGATGAGGCAATTCATCGAAATAACATGGTGACACTGATGCGAGCATGCGGCCGTGCGGGAGCAAGCGCGATCCGGAACAGCGCCGGTCCAATAAGGACCGGTCCGACAACCGTCCGAGGAGTCCTTCGAGACATCCGACAGGAGTCGCGAGTCCTACTCAGACTACACGGGGAACGGTTTTCAGACAGGCAGTAGACTCCGCTAGGCCCGCGAGCCAGTTGGGAGGCGTGCTATGACCACCACGGCATCTGAGCTCATTACGAAGGCCCAGGCGGCCCGCGCCGCGTCGCGAGAGCTTCGCAAG
>JBJKQC010000322.1:0-4287 GCA_046705745.1 Dehalococcoidia bacterium | reverse complement strand
CGCGTTCTCATACCCGCCGACCTGCGCAAGGCCCTAGGGATCAAATCTGGTGAGCACCTCATCATGCGCCTAGAGGGCGGCGAGATCTGGATGTGGACGTTTGCAGAAGCCACGAGGCGCGTGCAGGAGGCCGTGGCGCCCTATATAACCCCGGGAGAGAGTGTGGTCGACGAGTTCATCGCAGAGCGGCGGCGCGAGGCCGAGGGTGAGTGAAGCGGTGCTCGATGCCTCGGCGTTGCTCGCCGTGCTCTATCGGGAGCCCGGGGCAGTAGTGGTTGAGCCGTACCTTGGCGAGGCGTCGATGAGCACGGTTAACTTCGCGGAAGTGATCACCCGGCTCGCCGACAGCGGGTTGCCGCGGACAAGCATCCGGTCTGTGCTGATGGAGTACCAGTTGAACTTGGTTCCCTTCGATGAAAGCCAGGCGTACTGGGCTGGCTTTCTTCGACCGGAGACCCGATTCCGAGGCTTGTCTTTCGGGGATCATGCTTGCCTTAGCCTGGCGATGACCCTGAGGCTGCCCGCAGTGACCGCAGACCTCGTCTGGGGGGACCTGCCCCTGGGCATCGAGGTGCGTGTCATCCGCTGACAGTCCTCTCTGGCGGCCGTTAGGGACCTCCTTAGAGCGGTTTCGGATTCGATGTACGGCATGGGCGCATGTCTGAGGAAATCTCAGAATCCCCTCTCCCGCGGGGAGAGATGAATGCTGTGCAGGCCCTACACGCTGTTTCCCGCCTCCAGCCAGGCGATGTACTCGGCGATGCCGCTCTCGATGGTGTACTGCGGCCGGTAGCCGAGCTCGCTGGAAATGCGAGAGATGTCCATATAGGCATCGTCCCGGTAACGTGGCCCCTTGCCCTCCCGGACTTGCAGCGGTACCTCTGGCTTTACCTTCCGAACGGCCTCCAAAAGGTCACGGGTTGTAACGGCGCGGCCAGAGCCGATGTTGTAGACATTGTGACGCAAGGTTGGCGCTGTGTGAACGAGGCGGATGCCCTCAGCGACGTCCTTCACATAGGTAAGGTCGTGCGTGTCCTCGATGTGCGGCGCCCCGCCGCGCTCCTGCGAGAAGTCGGGCGGGGTGCCCTTTGCGGCGGCATGGCAGAGGCGGCTGGGCAGATTGAGCATGGATCGGTAGAGGGGTCCGTACACGGCACTGATACGCATGTTCACAACTTCCAACTCTTGGCTCGCCGCATAGTTGGCTGCGTAGTTGGATGAGAGGACTTCCCACGCCTTTTTGAATGCCTCGGGCGTCATGGATGACTGGAGCGGAATGGGGTCTGCCTCATGGAAGGGTCCGCGGGGTAGGCTGAAGTAGATGGCGAGGGAGCTAGCGAGACTGACCCGCCGGGCACCGCCGTGGCGTGCCGCATCCAAGATCGGCGTCAGTTTGTCCATATTCATGCGCAAGTCCTCACCAGGGTCAGACAACGCACGCCCGTGGATAGCGAGGTGCACGATCCCATCCACCCGAAAGCGGCGTATCACGTCTACCAGCGCGCCATGGTTGGTGATGTCGGCCTGGACCCACACCACTTGCTTGCCCGACTCCTGCTCCAGAAAACTCGGCACGCGCCATGTCTCGTAGTATGTGGCGACGACATCTTCACCGGCCTCCGTGAATGCCTTCACCGTATGTAGACCGATGAACCCCATGCCGCCAGTGATGAGTATGGTCAAGAGTGCTTCTCCTTCGCCGGAAGCTATTCATGAGCCTACCACTTCCGATGGACTACGCGCGTGCCCAAGATAGATTCCTCGGCTCCCACAACCGACCTACTCCGGATGGAGCCCTCGATTCGAGACCACGCCGAGGATGGAGCTACTGGATGGAGCTACTGGATGGAGCTACTGCAGGAGGGAGGAACGTTGAACGCAAACCTGAGATCGCCGACAAGCGAGTTCCGCAGGACGGTGCAGACACTGGCGCCAGTGCAGGGATTTCGCCCTGAGTGGGGCTTTTTCGGCCCAAGCAGCATGATGTGGCGGGTGAGCCGGGAGTGGGTTCTCCAACTGAGCGGCGTCCGCGCCGTGCTCATGCAGCTGGCGCACCCGAAGGTGGCGAAAGGGGTGGCCGATCACAGCAACTTTCAGGGGGCCTTTGTGCGCCGTGCGCTCAACACGTACCTGGCGGCCAATGACCTCATCTTCGGCGATCGTGAGACGGCAATACGCTGCGCTCTAAAGCTGCACGCCATGCACGCCCGAGTGCGCGGGCGGCTTGATCCTGGAGATGGGAACCCACCTGGCGACAGCTACGAGGCATTGGACCAAACGTTGCTCCAGTGGGTGTACGCCACCTTGGTCGATAGCATCGCCCTTACCCACGATACGTTCTTGGGGACATTGGACGCGAGCGACTGGGAGCGGTACTACGAAGAGTCCAAGGTCCTGGCCATCCTCTTGGGCATCGACACCGGGGCGCTTCCGGCCCACCTGCCCGGCCTGCGCCAGTGGATGGACGAGATGATGGCGCGCGAGATAGCGGTAACGCCCACCGCCCTGAAGCTGGCGGAGGTGCTGCGACGCGGCACCCTTCTCACGCTTCTCACCCAGCCCGCTTATCTCGTAGTCGCGATCGGCTCGCTGCCTCCGCAGCTCAGGGAAGCCTACGGGCTGCCGGACAGCCGGGCGGCACGCTGGGCCTACGACGGAGGCGTACGTATCGGCCGGGCGGTGCTCCCACGGCTTCCCGTCGCGCTGCGCACCGCGCCGCTAGTATGGGCAGCGTACTGGCGGTGTAAGAGAGTGAGCAGTAAGCAGCGAGGAGTGAGGGAAGCCAACAGGCTGCGGACGCCACGTGAATAGCCAGTGAAAGTTGGACCAACTCCGGACCTCAGTCCGTTCGAAGGCCCCTTCTTCGACGTACCCAGGGGCAGACTTCGAGCGGTGCGACAGGAGCCACTCCGATCCGATCGGAGACCTCAGGGCGGACGGACTGGGGACCCGGCATCCTTGCCGCAATGATGTCTCTCTGGCGATATACCCAGGCGAACCCGAGATCATACTGCTCCACACCACTCTTGCTTGGCCCCTTGTATGTTATGGGCGGACACCCTTCGACTTGCCCAGGGGAGGTTATGGCCGCGCCCTACGCCTTGCGGACGCCGAGGGTGACCTGGACGCCTTCGACCTCTTGGATCTCGCTGTAGACGTCAGCGGGCGGGGGATCGCGGCGCAGGTCAACGGTGAGCGTCTCGTCCTTCAGGTAGTCGGCGTGGGTGTCAAGGACGCCCTCCAGCGCGATGCCGCCCGAGAAGGCGGCGGCGCTGACCCAGGTGACAATGCGGTCCTCGATGTCGAGGCCGGCGGCCTTGCGGACGTTCTGGATCCGGTGGCCAAGCTCACGGGCGACTCCCTCGGCCTCCAGCTCAGGCGTGAGGGTGGTGTCCATGCCGACGA
The DNA here is from genome assembly GCA_046705745.1 of Dehalococcoidia bacterium. Classification (GTDB taxonomy): domain Bacteria; phylum Chloroflexota; class Dehalococcoidia; order Lucifugimonadales; family Australimonadaceae; genus JBJKQC01. The sequence continues at coordinate 882 of JBJKQC010000322.1, read as the reverse complement.
TGAGCCGGGCGGCGCCTTCCATGGCGACGGCCAGGCCGGGGCGCTCCTCCACGTCGATGAGCACCTCGTCGGGCTCCAGGGTGAACTCGCCCACGCTAGCGTTGCCGGTGCGTAGCTGCGTCACCACCTCGGCGGGGTCGGCCTTTTCCAGGGCGGCGCGCAGGGCGCCGAGGCGCGGGCCGTACTTGGGGCCGAGGACGGGGAGATTGGGCCTGAGCTTGAAGGAGAGCTCCCGCTCGTCGGCCAGCTCCACGCGCTTGACGTTGAGCTCGTCCAGAATTTGGTCCTGCACCATGGGCAGCAACTCTGCCTCGTCGGGGCGAGGGCGGACAATGACGCGCGAGAGCGGCTGGCGGACCTTGAGCTTGCCCTTGCTGCGGGCGGCGCGGCCGAGGCTGGCGACACGCATGGCGAGGCGCACGGCGCGGTCCAGGCGGTCGTCGATGAGCGACTCGTCGGCCCTGGGGTAGCCGGCCAGGTGCACGCTGTGGGGCGAGCTGGCGGGCGCCAGGTTGCGGAACATGGCGTCGGCCAGGAAGGGCGTCATGGGCGCCATGAGCTTGCTGAGGGTGTGCAGGCAGGAGTAGAGGGTGACGTAGGCCCAGGTCTTGTCCTCGTCCACGGCCTCGTCCGCCCCACCAGGGCGACCCGCCGGGTCGCCCCTACGCGCCTCAGGACGAACGGGGGACAGGGTACCCCCCCCCCCTTGGATTCCGGCTTCCGCCGGAATGACGGAAGACTTCCAAAAGCGACGGCGGCTGCGGCGGACGTACCAGTTGGAGAGCAGGTCGACGAAGTCCTCGATGCGGCGGCCGGCCTCCGTGGGACTGTAGCGCTCCAGGTGGGAGGTGACGTCCGTGACCAGCTCATTGAGCTCGGAGA
>JBJKQC010000321.1:0-5900 GCA_046705745.1 Dehalococcoidia bacterium | reverse complement strand
GGACCAATGACCCAGCCGACTCACACGTCAACTGGTACAGAAAATGGGTCAGGACCATGACCCAGCCGACTCACACGTCAACTGGTACAGAAAATGGGTCAGGACCAAAGCGACGAAAGCACGCATTCGGAATGCGAGACGAACCGGGGCACCCCCGCCCTGGGCGGGGTGCGGGCTCGCCTCTGGGTGGGACCGCTCAGCAGGCGCATTTTCTGGTGAACGAACGATGGAGGTGATTTTCGAGGCAGTGACGGAGATGGCCAATTTTCGGGGCAATAGACGACGGGAGGGCTATGCCCTCTCCTTCTGAGAGTTGGCTCCCACGGGACGGCACTTCAAACGGCCAACGGGGCCGTTTGAAGTGCCGCGGGAAAGCGCTGTAGCCAAGGCAACGGCAGCGAGAGATAGGCCGTTCCTAGTCGTCCTCCAGCTTCCAGAAGCGCTCTTCGATGATGGGCCAGCCTTTAGGTGCGAGACGCTGCTTGACGTCCTCGATCATTCCGGGGTTGCCACAGAGGTAGACCATGGTGTCCTCCTTAGGGAGGTCCCACTTTTCGAGGTATGCTTCGACAAGCGTGTTGACCCTGCCGGTGGCGCCCGTCCAGCCATGGTTCCGTTTTTCCGCCGGGCGGCTTACGGTCGGCACGAAGGTGAACCTCTCCGGGTACCACTCAGCCAGCCTCTGGATCTCCGTATCGTAGCCGAACTCGTCCTGGTGGCTGGCGCCTTCCATGATGAAGAAACGTTGGCCCTCAGGACATCCCTTCAAGTGCTGGCGCACCATGCTCACGAAGGGCGCAATGCCCGTCACGGTCGCCACCATGACGTGATTATGGTATTCCGGCTGGAAGGTGAAGAGGCCCTTGGCACGCGGGCGCATGGACACATGGTCACCGACCGGCGTGGACCAGAGGACGGGCGTGAGCGTGCCCCCATTCTCAGGCAAGACATATTCGACGAATAACTCAATGAGGTGCTCGTAGGGCGCGGAGGCTATCGAATAGGGGCGCTCGATCCCGTCCTTCCCGATGGTCACATATTGTCCCGGCTTGAACGCGAAGGGCACCTCTGGTCGCAACCACAAAAGGAGCAGGTCATCGCTAATTTCCTGTTTTTTGACTACCCAAGCCTTGGGGAGGCCAGCCTGTCTGTTCTTTTCTTGCACCATGTTAGGTCCCGCACCATGCTAGGCCCGTGCCCCACGGGCGCTCCTTCCTCCAAATGGTCTTCGATTGACCTGGGGCTGCTAATCAGTCAACCTCATTGTCCACAACTATTGTCAACAAATTATGAACGAGCCCGTGGATGCCCCCGCGAGATTTCTCGCTCCGGTCGAAATGACATAGGGCGGCGCCGTTTTCGAGACAATGGCGGAGAGGCGCCGTTTTCGAGACAACCACATTGACAAAGCGCTACGCCTTCTCCAGCCGCACGGCCCGCGCCCTGAGCCGCGGAATGTGGTTAACCGCATCCGGGTGATTGGACTCATCGACGGCCACGGCCAGCTCGCCGAACAGGGTCGTTAGCGCCACGGTCCCCTGCGGCACATTCCCGGATAAATGCAGGACTCCCTCTCGAACGCCGGCGTCCGCGGCTGTCGACCGGACACGCTGCCCCTCGCTGAGGCGGAGCTTCGAGGCATCCGCGGGGTTGAGCACGAGCGCCTCTTCTCGCTCGACGTGGTTGAGCTTGCCCTTGGCCTTTACCGACATTTCACGCTCCGGTTGCACGAGCACGCGGCCGTGCACCAGGGCCAGCGGAAACTCAGCGTCACCGACGGCCGGCCGGGCATGCCATTGCAGCTCTCCAAGACGCGCCTTCCGAGCGCCGTCAGCGAACAGCAGGGGTGTGCCAAGGTCATCCGCCGTGACGCACGGCCACTGCAATCCCACCTTCACCTCATTGGAGTACATGACCTGAGTTGGCTGAGGGTCCTTGTTCGCTGGCTTGCCCGGTTTGAAGAAGGTGGACATTAAGCGGCCATAGGAGATCCCTGCGTACATGGGGACGATGGAGGCGATCTCGTCCAGCACCGCCTCCGACCCGTCATACGAGAAGCCGTTCGCGCCCATGCGCCGGGCGATGCCGCAGACAATCTCCAGGTCCGTGCGCGAGTCCACTGTCCTGTTCTTGAGCACCCGCTTCAACGGCTGCACCCGGCGTTCGATGTTGGTGAAGGTCCCTTGCTTCTCCGCCCACTGGGCTGCCGGAAGCACCACGTCCGCCTTTTCGGCGATGGGCGACAGGAAGCCATCCGTCACCACGAGGAATTTCAGCTTTTCAAGGCTGCCGAGCACATCGCCGAAGGTGCCGTCCTCATAGTGGACGTGGTCACCCATGATCAGCATGGCCTTCACTTCACCGGCCATGGCTGCGTCGAAGATGGCCTTGTTGCCGTGACCCGGCTCCGCCGGGATGCTGGCGTTCCAGGCCCGCGCTATCCGGTCGCGGCCATCCAAATCGTCCAGCATCACATGCCCCGGCAGCGAGCCCGGCCATACGCCCATGTCCCACGCGCCTTGCTCGTTGGCGCCGTAGTAGAGCGGCATGACGCCGGCAAGAGGCTTACCGATGTTCCCGGTGACGAGCGCCAGGTCGGCCGCCGCGCGCGATACCGTCCGGCGGGTGCCGTGGACGGAATTGTCGAGCCCGAAGAGGAGCGCGGCAGGCCCTCCGGTGGCATACATGCGCGCCGCCTGCTCGATCTGGGAGGCTGGCACACCGCTCTCCGCCTCCACCTTCTCCAAGGTGAAGGGCTCGAGCGAGGCCACGAACGCGTCCCAGTTCTCGCAACGCTCGGCGACGGCCTGGTGATCCACCAGCCCGTTGTCCAGAATGTACCGGAGCATGCCGCCTAGGACCGCGGGGTCGGTCCCTGGGTACGGGCGGATCCAGAGGCTTGCGTACCGGGTCAGCTCCACCTCCCGGCTGTCGATGACGATGAGCTTTTGCTTGCCCTCCCGAACGGCCTGCTTGATAGGCACGCCCAGCACGTTTTGCTCTTCCGTGAGGTTCGCGCTGACCACCATGACCACGGACGATTGCCGCAGGTCCCAGTTGCTCATGGTCCCGGCGAAATAGCCCAGCACGTCGCGGAGGCCTTCCACCATGCCCGGCCGGTCATTGGAAGCAACGTCCACGTCGTTGGACTGCATCACCACCCGAGCGAACTTCTGCGCAACGTACAACTCTTCGTTGGTGTTCCTGGCAGAGGCCACAAGCGCGAACTCGCCGCCACGGTGAGCAGACAGCCCTTCGGCGGCGGCCTGGAGCGCCTCGTCCCACGTAGCCTCCTCCAGCTTGCCGTCGCGCCGGACCATGGGGTGCTTCAGCCGCTGCTTGCTGTTGACGTAGTCGAAGCCAAATTTGCCCTTGTAGCAGGCTTGACCACGGTTCGCGGGCGCGTTCAACTCCGGGACCACTCGAATCAGCCGCTCCCAAGAGTTGACCTCATAGGTCATGTTGCAGCCCACGGGGCACTCGGCGCAGACGGACTGCTCCATTCGAGAGGCCCGCTCCCACTTGTAGTCCGACTCGACCAAGGCGCCGACCGGGCAAACATCGATGCAGGCGCCGCAGAACTCGCAGCCCGACTCCAGCAGCGACTCGCCCAACACCGTGCCCACAAGCACCTGGCCTGCCCGCTCCGTCATAGTCAGCGCCACGTCGCCCCGGACCTCGTCGCACACACGGACGCACCGCGCGCATACGATGCAGAGGTTGTAGTCGCGGTCGTAGAAAGGGTCCTTGGTCTCAACTTGCAAGCCCCGGTACTGGTACGTCAGCGGGGTGTTCAGGGGCATGACGTGATAACGAGTCGTATCCTTGAGCTCGCACCGCTCGTTTTTGGGGCAGGTCACGCACCGGTCGGTCACGTCCACGTGCCGCAGGCAAATGTCCTGCGGACCACACAGGTCGATGCGATGGCATGTCAGGCAGCCGTGTGGGTGCTCGGAGATGAGCAACTCCAGCGTCGTGTTACGGACAGCTTTGGTGTCATCGTTTAGGGTATGCACCACCATGCCGTCACGGACGGGCAGCGTGCAGGAGGCAGGCGTGCCACGGCCTCCTTCCACCTCAACGACGCACATCCGGCATGCTCCGTAGGGCTTCATGCCAGGGTGGTAGCACAGATACGGGATGTAAATACCCGCATCGTTAGCGGCCTGTAAGACCATCTTATCCGGCGTGGTCTTTACTTCCCGGCCGTCGATAGTGATCGTAATTTCGTCAGGCATGCGGTCGTCTACCTTTCCGTCAGGCCCGCCGGAAGCAACCCTGCCTCCCATACCGGGCGACTATGGTGGACCTCGTGGACTGCGTGGGCAGAGCGGACAGACGGAGTACCAGTTACTACCTCCAGAGGAGTCCTCCTGGGGAAGGGCTTGAGCAGATCAGGGAGAGGAGGCCCCGTTCACAGAGGGCGTTCTGGGCATGATTTCTAGCGGCGTGACGAAGTCATGCTTCACGGTCGCGGTGGGCGTTTCGCCGCTGAACTGCGCGCCACGAAGCGTCGACGGAGGCCCCACGAACTTGCCAATGGGGATCGGCCCGTCGCCTTTCATTTGCGCTTGGAACTCTTCTCCAAAAAACCGTACCGCCGAAGCGACTGGGTTGTAGCCAAGCTGACCATGCCCGCAGAGCGATCCGCCCCGCATGTTCACGCCAACTCTTTCCATCAGCTCCATGTCGCCGGGGCGCGCCTTGCCGTCGCAGATGCGGCTGAGCACCTCCAATAGGTGGCTCGTACCTAGGCGGCAAGGGAAGCATTTCCCGCAGGACTCCAACTGGTCGAAGGACAGTAGGACCCGCGTGAGGTCCACCACGGAGCGGTCTTCGTTGCAAACGATGAGGCCGCCTGAGCCGAACATAGCCCCAGCCTGCGACATGACATCGAAGTCCAGCACCATGTCGAACTGGTCCGCGGGAAGCACGCCGCCCAGCGGCCCGCCCGTCTGCAGGAACTTCAGCCGCTTGCCATTGGGCTCGCCACCGCCCATATCCTCGACAATTTGGCGCATGGTCAGCCCAAAGGGGACCTCTACCAGCCCCGCATACCTGATGTCGCCGGACAGGCAGGCGATGGCAGTGCCAGGGCTCTTCTCAGTGCCGATGCCCTTGAACCAGGCCGCGCCCCGTCGGATGATCTCCGGCGTATAGCTGAGCGTCTTGATGTTATTGATGTTGCTGGGCTTGCCCCAAACCCCATAAGCAGCAGGGAACGGAGGCCGGTAGCGCGGCATGGAGCGCTTGCCTTCGATGGCCTCCATGAGGGCCGTCTCCTCACCCGCGACGTAGGACTCGCCGACCAGGCAGACCTCCATTTCAAAGGAGAAATCCGTGCCCAGGATGTTCTTGCCCAGGAGGCCGTTGGCGTAGCAGGCGGCCACGGCCGCACGGGTGCGCTCGATGGGGGCGTCGTGCCCGTGACGGATAAAGACAATCCCGTTGGACGCACCAGTGCCATAGCCGGCAATGATGCACCCCTCCACCAGCGTGAACGGATCGGACTCCAGGATAGTCTTGTCATTGAAGGCGCCTGGGTCGCCCTCCTCACAGTTGCAGAGGATGTACTTGATGGGCGATGGGTTCCCAGACAGGAAGCTCCACTTGGTCCCCGTGGAGAAGGCGGCGCCACCCCGCCCGCGCAGGCCGGACTCCTTGACTTCGTTGACCACTTCTTCGCGGCTCATGGAAGAAACAGCCTTGTCCAGCCCAGCGAAACCACCACGCGCAACGTACTGGAGGATGTCTCCAGGATCGACCTCGCCGGCGTTTCGCAGGGCGATCCGCACCTGATTGCGCCACATGGGCAGGTCTTCTCGCCGAGGAATGCCGGGCACGTCACAGTCCACACTGGCCAGCGCCTGCTCCACCACCGGCTCGCCGCCCTTCACGTG
>JBJKQC010000320.1:0-4996 GCA_046705745.1 Dehalococcoidia bacterium | reverse complement strand
CCGTGGAGCGTGTGCATCCCGTAGGTGTTGATGAACCCCGGCAGGTTGGACGAACAGCCGATGCCGCTCACGGTGACGACTTGGTACGGTTGCAGGCCGAGTTCAGCATACGCGCGCTGAAGGCTGTTCAGGACCCCGAAGTCACCGCATCCCGGGCACCAGTCAGGGTCAATCTTTCCCTTGAAGTCCTTAGCTGTTAGGGGAATGGTTGCAGTGGTCATTGAGTGGGACTCCTTCACGCGACGACTTCTTGGAACGGTACGAACTTGTCTCCGGCAGCTTTGCCGTTCAAATGCTCCATCACGCCATCGGCGATGTGGTGGGGCATGAACGGCTCTCCGTCATACTTGCGGATGTGGCCGTGCACGCTCAGTCCCGTTTCACTACGCATGTACCGGTAGAACTGGCCTGAGTAGTTGTTTTCAACGACGATCACCCTCTTGGCCTTGGAGAGGACTTCCGTGACCTCCTTCCCATGGAAGGGCACGATCCATTTGATGGGCAAGTGGTTAGCCTTTACCCCTCGGTCCGCCAAAAGCTCCAGTGCATCCTGAATGACGCCATAGGTGGAGCCCCAGCCCACGAGCGTCACATCCGCGTCCTTCGGGCCTTCCAGCTGCGGCGGGGCTACCGCTGACCCGACGTAGGCCAACTTCCGACCGCGCTTCTCCACCATCTTGCGGCGCTTGTGCGGGTTCGTGTACTCGTCGCTGATCAGCATCGAGTCCTCATCATGCTCGTCCGTGGCCACCACGTGCACGTAGCCCTCCAAGCCAGGCACGGCGCGTGGAGAAACGCCACTCTCCGTGTCCTTGTACCGCATGTAGCCGTTGCCGTCCCCGTTCGCCTCCGTGATGAGCTCGCCCCGATCGATCATGGGGAACAAGTTGATCTCGTCCGTGTCTACGCTGAAATGGCCCTCGGAGATGTACAGGTCAGACAGCACAATGGCCGGGCACTGGTGCTTGTCCGCTAGGTTGAAAAGCTCCGGAACGGTGTTGAATGCGTCCAAGGCATTCTTCGGGGCAACGATGAACCGCTCGAAGTCGCCTTGGCTGGCGCCTAACGCCTGCCACAGGTCTCCCTGCTCGGTCTTCGTCGGCACGCCCGTGGACGGCCCTGCACGCTGCACGTCAATAAAGACGGCAGGCACTTCCATCATGCCGGCCATCCCAATGGCTTCCGTCATCAAGGCAAACCCGCCACCCGAAGTGGCGCACATGGCCCGAACGCCCGCGTGCGCCGCGCCGATCACCATGTTGGCGACGCCGATCTCGTCCTCCACCTGGCGGACCATGATGCCTAGATTGCGTGCGTTCTGCGCCATCCAGTGGAGCACGCCCGTGGACGGGCTCATGGGGTATGCGGCATAGAACTTCACACCGGCCGCCGCGCCGCCCATGGCCAACGCCTCGTTGCCGGCCCACATGGCCAGCGGCTTCGGTCCGGACGGCATCTCGAACTGAAACCGCACGAAGTTCGCCTTGGCATGCTCGTAGCCGGCGCGGGCCACGCCAACGTTTTCGTCAACCACAGTCTGGCCCTTCCGCTCGAACTGCTTGGTGAGACTATCCTCCAGCAGCTTGAAGTCCAGCCCCAGCATGTACATCATCGCACCGAGAGCAACGGTGTTCTGCGTCAGGGGATTCCGGCCCGCGTTCGTGAGGGCTCCCACGGGGAGCGGGCAGAGCTGGACGCCGGGTTCCGCTTCGCCAGGAGTGATCGTGTCACTGTTGAACAGCACCGCTCCACCCGGATGCAGCAGCTTCAGGTGCCGGTCCATGGTGTCCTGATTGAGGCACAGTAGCAGGTGAATCCTGTCGCCATGGCTACCGATCTTGCGGTTGCTGGTCCGCACCGTCAGGAAGATATGGCCTCCACGGACGATGGACTGATAGGCGTTGTAGGTGCTGACGTGCAGGCCACGCCGCACCAGCATGCGGGCCAGAATATCGCCCGGTGTGGCGATGCCCTGACCCGCCGCGCCGCCGATGGCAAAGGCGAAATCGAACTTCTCGGTGCTCATATACCTTCCTGTGCGGCGAGCGCCCAGTGGACCGCTCTTACCGTGATGAACTGGGGACCGGCGTCACCCTGCCGCCGCGAAGCGGCTGTGACTTATATGTGGATCGCTCGCCCTTCCGCGGCAAGAGCGGCCTCCTTGATGGCCTCGGAGATCGTCGGGTGAGCATTGACCACGGCGCCAATCTCGACATCCGTGCCTTCCAGCAGCCGGGTCAGGCTGAGCTCGCCCAGCATCTCGGTGACCTCGTGGCCCAACAGGTGCGCGCCCAAGAGCTCGCCGGTGTGAGCGTCCACCACCAGCTTCGCGAAGCCGTCAGGCTCGTCCAGCGCCGATGCTTTTCCGTTCGCACTGAAGGGGAACTTCCCGACCTTTATTTCGAAACCCTGCTCCCTTGCTTCTCGCTCCGTCAGCCCGATGCTCGCCACCTGTGGATTGCAGTAAACCGCCCTGGGCATGGCGAGATAGTCTAAGGGATATGTCTCTTCCCCCGCGATACGTTCTATTACGTAAACGCCTTGGTTCTGCGCCACGTGGGCTAGCGGCATCACGCCTATGACGTCCCCAATCGCGTACACGCCGTCCCCGTTGGCACGCAGGTCCTTGTCCACTTTGATGAACCCACGCTCGAGCTGCACGCCGGCAGCCTCAGCCCCCAACCCTTCCGTATTCGCAGAGATCCCGACAGCCACGAGCACGCGGTCGGCAGAAAGCGTCACTTCGCCGTCTGGGGTCTCCACTATGACCGTCGCGCCGTCCTTGCCCCTCTTGACGCTCGTGACTTTGGAGCCCGTGAGGAACGTGATCCCCTGCCTTCCTAGCACCTTGGTGAGCGCCGCCGAGACCTCTTCATCCTCTTTGGGCAGGATGCGAGGCTCGAACTCAACCACCGTCACCTTCGCTCCATAGGCATTGTAAACGTAAGCGAACTCCACGCCGATGGCGCCGCCGCCAATGATGACCGCCTCCGCCGGCACGGAGTCCTCGACGATAGCCTCTCGGTATGTCACCACCGTGTGCCCGTCCACTTCGATGCCGGGCAACAGGCGCGGCCGCGACCCGGTTGCGACGATGATGTTCTTCGCTTCGATCTGGTCCCCGTTCACCTGAATCGTGTGCGGACCCGTCAGTCTGGCTTCGCCGCTTATGTACTCCACCTTGTTTTTGCGGAAAAGGCTGGAGACACCGCGAGTATGCCGGTCCACCACCTTGCGGCTCCGCTGTAAGGCCACCGTGTAGTCTGCGTTTACGGGCCCTGTCATGATTCCGTACGTGGAGGCGTGCTTGACGTAGGTCAAGACCTCGGCGTTGTGAATGAGCGCCTTGCTGGGAATGCACCCCCAGTTCAGGCAAACGCCGCCGATGACCTCTCGCTCGATGCACGCGGTCTTCAGCCCAAGCTGGCCCGCCCGAATTGCGGCCACGTAACCGCCGGGGCCGGAGCCGATTATCGCGACGTCATAAGATGCCATAGATAGAACCTTTTGATTGCCCTTGGGTGATGCGGCCGGACCGGCGTCCTCCGCAAGGATATGCGCTGCGCGCAAGGCATGACTATGCCACCAGTATAGAACAGCCATCGCCAAGGCGTAAATGAAAAACCATTTTCCGGGGTACAAATAAGCGTCTCTTCAGACATTTCCATAGAATATTTCTATGATAGTGTTTTCAGCCTTAGCCGATGTCTCTACTTTGCGGAATCCGCAAGCCTACGCAGCTCATTTGAGACAGGCTGCCGGCACCCTGCTCCCTGCATGCGCTTTCCGCTATCCGCTGCCGCAGACCGTGGCCCTTAGCGCCCTCGCACCCGTGTCCTCATGCCGCAAACCACCAGAGGCGGGTAGCCGCGGGGGGCACTGCGGTCGTCCGCGCTCGGCTATAATGGCCTATCACCATGGATGAATCAGACCTGAGAATCGCCAAGGCTGTCGAAAGCACCTTTGTAGTCCGCCCACCCAAGCAGGCGCTCGCCACTTTCGGCTCAACTTCCATCCGCTACTACCTGGTCACCGAGCCAATCTACAGAGACTTGGATTCGCAGTCGAATGCAGAAGAAGCTGTCATTCGAGAAGGAATAGTCCGGTCGGAACGTCCGCAAGTTGTCACTCCCTATTACCTCTGGCGCCATGAAGGTTTCGGAGAAAACGCGGGGCACTATCTGCGACGCCTCATGGAGCGCTTTGGCCCCGACGCCCCGGGGCTGCTTTACAGCTACAAGAACGAGGGCATGGAGACGTCCGTTGTAAGTGGGTCTCCCACCGAGGTCGCGGCCCGCATCGCCGAGCGCCTGGACAGGGAAGACCGTGGGTTGGAGTCTGTCATCCGAGGCGCCGATGATCTGTGGGACGTCTCGCTTATGAAGTTCATATACGACCTAACCGCCAAATCTCTCCTGACCAACGTCAGTGAACTGCACTCCCGTGGGCTGCTCCAGATGGAAGGCGGCGTCCCCCGAGACGCGCGCTTGCGAATTGAGCGAATGCTGGCCGAGGCCCGCCGCGGGAACATCAGCCCACAGGAAGTCCACCAGGAGCTGAAGCGGTGGGGCCTATTCGAGGACTACCAGGACCAGTTCTTGGGCTTGTTCCGGGGTCGCCGCTAAACTATGTTCCAACGTAGTCGAGGAAATTAATCTAACGGCCACGGGGCGGCGTCAGATAACGCGTGGGAAATCGCAGCCGCTCGATTGCCTCGTTCCAGTCCGTCGGCCCGCGGCTGGTCCACTCCACATAACATGCCCCGTCCGCCGCCAACTCGCCAATCCGCGCAATCGCGTTGGCATGCGGGCCGGTATGCACGAAGTGGAGCATGGAGTCCCGATCGGTCCAGACCGTGTAAGACCAGAACTGCCGTCGCCACCACTTGCTCCGAATCCCACCGGCCTCGAACCCAGGACATGTGCGCGCGTATTGGTAAATGGCCATGGACAGCCGCATGAACGTGAGCACCTGCCCCCAGCGCCGCACCGGGATG
>JBJKQC010000319.1:0-6005 GCA_046705745.1 Dehalococcoidia bacterium | reverse complement strand
GGCAGGTTCAGCGTGTCTGCCAGCCACATCAGGGAAATATCGTTCGCCTGGAGCTGGCCCGCGGCCAAGGTTGCCGTCCCCTGCTTGATCGGGCCCTTCGTCCCGTTCTCGGCCTGGTCTAGCGTCTGATAGGGCAAATCGTTCGAGTCGCCAAAATGGCGGCCCAGAATGGCAAAGTCGGACTTGGAGATGGCCCCCACGACGTCCCAGCCGCTGGCGCTGTAGTTCGACCCCTGCAGGTACTTCTGCTGGTACCAGTTCGTCGCGGACATGGTGCCGATGGTCAAGCCGTCGGGCTTGGCCGCCCACACGTAGTTGAGGCCAGCCGTGGCGGGAGTCTTGTTCTGCACCACGACCTGCGGATTGCCGGGGATGAACTTGGGCCACTGCGCCGCCAGTGCCCGCGCGATGATGTCTGTCCCGCCGCCGGCGCCATAGGGCACCACGATCGTGATAGTCTTCCCCTTGAAGTATGACGCTGCGTCAAATGAGGAAGTCGGCGTCGCCGTTGGCTGCCCCATCGTCGGCGTTGCCACGGCGCCCCCGCCTGAGGAAGTCGGCGTCGCTGTTGGTTGCGGCGGTGTGGGCGTCGGCGTCGTGCCGCCCCCACATGCTGCCAGTCCAACGACCGCCAGTATTCCAACGAGCCCTGTCACCAGGACCCGCGACAGTTTCCCTAACACATTGTGCATGACTATTCCCCCTTTGTTGTTGATCTCCCGCCTTTGAGTAACAGTCCCGCGCTGTCGCCACGCGAGTGTCACTCGAAGAGCAGGGCCGTCAGAGGGGCGGGGCATCGAGAGCCTCACCTTCCCTTCTCCACCCAGGAGAGCAGGGATCGTAGAGACCTGCCGGATGCCCACGCGCCCTCTGCTTTCACCAACAGTAGGTTTCGGCTAGCGCCCGAACGGCGCTGTCATCACCCTCCGCTTCCCGGCGCCCTCGCCGGGAAGATCTCCAACCGTCCCAAACCCTCCCCCCTGACTGGGGAAGGCTAGGGTCGGGGCAAGGCCTTCGCCCCTCAAACGGTCTCCGGCCTCACCATTCACTGCTAACTACTTACCACTCCCTACTTCCCGTACTTCGTGATCCACGCCTGCTCCTGGGCGTTCGTCGCGATCGAGGGGTAGGTCGACTCATACAGCGGCGCGTTCTTCTGGGTCTCCGCCGTGTCCGCCGCGCCCTGCGTCGGCTCGAATGGGATGCCGCCCATCGCCTTCTGGATCGCCGCGGCAGCCGTCGGGTCCTGCACCATCGCCCAGAAGGAGTCCTGCACCGCCTTCACAACATCGGCTGGCGTGTTCGGCGGCAGCACGTAAGGCTTGTCGAAGCTCGGGTACGCCATCAACCCTGTCCACGTCTGCTGCTGCGCAGGCGTCAGGTAGTCCACCACGTTCTTCGCCGTCCACGGTCCGGCTTCCGGCGAGTCCCCGGGCTTGGTGCTCGGGTTCGTCATGCTCACGACCTGGAACACGTTTCCGTTCTTCTCCCAGCCTGGGCGCGTCGTCGGGAGTCCGGCCCAGCCGCCTCCGCCGTTCCGCGTCAGGATGTTCACATTGCCCTGCTGGAAGTCCACCAGCGCCTCCGAAGAGGAGTTGTAGTTCGTGATGCCGTAATACTGCATCGGCAGGTTCAGGGTGTCCGACAGCCACATCAGAGAGACATCGCTCGCCTGCAGCTGGCCCACGGACAAGGTCGCCGTACCTTGCTTGATCGGGCCCTTCGTGCCGTTTTCGGCCTGGTCCAATGACGTGTAGGGCATGTCGTTTGAGTCGCCGAAATGGCGGCCCAGAATCGCGAAGTCCGCCTTCGAGACGGCCCCCACGATGTTCCAGCCCCCCGCGCTGTAATTCGCTCCCTGCAGGAATTTCTGCTGGTACCAGTTCGTGGCGGACATCGTGCCGATGGTCAAACCGTCGGCCTTAGCTCCCCACACGTAGTTGAGCCCTGCTACCTCGGGAGTCTTGTTCACCACGGTAACGCTCGGGTTGCCCGGGATGAATTTCGGCCACTGCGCCGCCAGTGCCCGAGCGATGATGTCCGTCCCGCCGCCGGCGCCATAGGGCACCACGACGGTTATTGTCTTACCCTTGAAGTACGACGCTGCGTCGAACGACGAAGTCGGCGTAGCTGTCGGCTGCGCCGCCGTTGCCGTTGGCGTCGCGCCTCCGCCCGACGAAGTTGGCGTCGGAGTCGGCGTCGCCGACCCGCCACCGCCACACGCCGCCAGCGCGATTACCGCAATCACACCCACTAGTCCAGCTAACACGGCCCTCGGCCAATTGCTTCTCACACTCTGCCTCCTTGTGCTATCGAGCTCCCAACCTCGCGAAACGGCCCACGCGGTGTTGCCACGCGAGTGTTTCCCCAAGGGCGGGGGGCCGTCGGAGGGGTGGGCGGAGCTTCTTCTTCCCCACCCCTGCTTTCTCGCTCCAATGCTGGATTCTAACCGGCGCCCGAAGGCACCCTCCTCACCGTCCAGAAGCCGCCCCCATCCTTCCGGGGGAAGCATGGGGGCGGCCCTCACCCTTTCACCTTATCACTCTTTTACTCGTTCACCACTCACTACTTCCCATACTTCGTGATCCACGCCTGCTCTTGGGCGTTCGTCGCGATCGTGGGGTAGGTGGCGTTGAACAGCGGCGCATTCTGCTTCGATTCCGCCGTGTCCGCCGCGCCCTGCGTCGGCTCGAACGGGATGCCGCCCATCGACTTCTGGATTGCCGCGGCAGCCGTCTGGTCCTGCACCATCGCCCAGAAGGAGTCCTGCAACGCCTTCACGACATCGGGAGGGGTGTTCGGCGGTACCACGTACGGCTTGTCGAAGCTCGGGTAGGCCATGAGCCCCATCCACGTCTTCTGCTGCGCGGGCGTCAGGTAGTCTACCACGTTCTTCGCCGTCCACGGCCCGCCCTCCGGCGATGCCCCCGGCTTGGTGTTCGGGTTCGTCAGGCTCACGAATTGGAACACGAACCCGTCCTTTTCCCAGCCCGGCCGCGTCGTCGGCAGCCCGGCCCAACCGCCGCCGCCGTTCCGCTGGAGGACGTTCACGTTGCCCTGCTGGAAGTCGACCAGGGCCTCGGAGGACGAGTTGAAGTTGGTGATGCCGTAGTACTGCAATGGCAGGTTCAGCGTGTCGGCCAGCCACATCAATTGGACATCTTGTGCTTGGAGCTGGCCGACGGACAAGGTCGCCGTCCCCTGCTTGATCGGGCCCTTCGTCCCGTTCTCGGCCTGGTCTAGCGTCTGATAGGGCAACCCTTTCCCATCCGAGTTGCTTCGGCCAAGAATCTGGAAGTCCGCCTTGGAGATGGCCCCGATGATATCCCAGCCGCCGGCGCTGTAGTTCGCCCCCTGCTGGTATTGCTGCTGGTACCAGCTCGCTGCCGACATGGTGGTGATGGTGAAGCCGTCCGGCTTTGCCGCCCACCCGTAGTTGAGTCCGGCTGTCTGCGGAGTCTTATTCACCACCGTGATGGTCGGGTTCCCCGGTATGAACTTGGGCCACTGGGCCGCCAGCGCCCGCGCGATGATGTCCGTCCCACCGCCGGCTCCGTAGGGCACCACGACCGTTATTGTCTTACCCTTGAAGTATGACGCCGCATCGAATGACGAGGTCGGCGTTGCTGTCGGCTGCGCCGCCGTCGGTGTTGCTGCGCCACCCGAGGAAGTCGGCGTTGCCGTGGGCTGCGGCTGTGTCGGAGTCGGCGTCGCTGCTCCACCTCCGCCGCACGCGGCCAGCGCACTTATCGCCATCACACCCATCAGTCCGGCTAACACGGCCCTCGACCAATACGCTTTCACAGCCCGCCTCCTTTGCATCTAGTTCCCAGCCTCGCGAATCGGCCCACGCAGTGTCGTCCCGCAAGTGTTTCCCCTCAAGGACCGGGGGCGTTGGATGGGCGAAAGGACCCCTTCGCCATCTCCCTGCTTGCGTTCTCGCTGCGACAATCTATGCAACCGGCGCTAGGGGCGCTGCTTGCGCGCCCCTAGCGGATGCCAAATAGCTGATTCCTTGCTCCTTAGAACCCCTGGCCAACCCACGTCTGGAAGGCGGGGAGCGGCCATTGTGCTCCCATGAAGTGCTGCATCACGATGAACACAAATATCCACATCAGCGCCACGGTGATCCCCGCCACGATCAAGCGCCGCAGTGGATTCGCGTCTAGGAACAGCAACACGATTGCCGGCGCGGTCATGATCCCGGCCCAGCCCATGCCGATACCCATGGATGCCAGCACGAACAGCGCCAATGCGCCCAGCATGAAGAGCCACTGCTTCAGCGCCCCCTCGCCCAAGGTCCGGAGTCCAATGTCCATGATGTGCGTCTTGGATGGTGGCTGGGTCAGTTGTCGGAACAGGATCATCGCGCAGAGAATGATGATCCCGAGGCTCGTGTAGTAGGGCAGGAATTTTGTCTTGGCGTCCATCGGCAGGGAAGCCCAAAGAAACCCGCCCGCCAGGGCGCCCATCGCGATGGTCGGCAGTATCTGCCATTGACGCCAGTTGAATACCAGCTTCGGCATGGCCAGGCCCCGGCCCGCGCGTGCGGCAGTGTCCGTGCCCGACCCTCCGGCAATCACTCCCGGCGCCGCATCGGACGCAGCCCGCGGTGGGCGCAGGGCGAACTGGAAGTACACTACCGCCGCCACCGTGATAACGAACAAGACGATGGTGATGGGCCGCTCCAGCATGCCGACCGGCCCGAACAGGCCGAGCGCCGTCTGGAGGTTGCCCTCGACCACCGGCCCCAGGATGAACCCCAGGATCACCGGCGGCCGCGGCCAGTGGTACGCCTTCATGATCATCCCGATCCCGGTGAACCCCAGCACGATGGGCACAGCCAGCCAGCTCGTCATGTAGACGTACGCGGTCAGCAGCGCCATCGGCACCACCACCGCCCCTAGCGCCGGGAAGGGGACCTTCGTCAGCTTGGCTAGCTGCGGAGTGATGATCAACCCGATTCCCGTGATCACCACGTTGCTCAGTCCGATGGTCACGACCACCGCCACGGTGAAGTACGCCTTGCTGCTCAGCAGCGGCGGGCCCGGGGCGATTCCATAGGCGACCATGGCGCCGATGATGAAGGCCCAGGCCAGACCGCCAGGTATCCCCAGCGCCAGGCTCGGCACCGCCTGCCCGCCCGTCTTGGCGTTCTGCGCCGACTCCGAGAAGAGCACCCCGTCCAGCGAGCCCTGCTCCGTCCCAAATTGGCTCTTATCCTTGGATAAGGCAATGCCGAACGCGTAGGCCAGCCAGTCCACGGTGGCAGAGCCAACACCCGGTATGGCCCCCAGGAACACGCCGTAGATGGACTGCCGGAGCACCATCCTCCACCTGCCGAACCCGATCCTTGCCCCTTCCAGCATGTCCTTCCGGGAGACCCTCGTCTCGCCGGAGGAGATCGCCTTCCTGCTCGCGATCAGGTCCAGCATCTCCGGAAACGCGAACAACCCTAGCGTGGTCGCCACCAGGTTGGTTCCTTCCCACAGGTCGGTCCTGCCAAAGGCGAACCGCGGCACGCCGGTCGTCGGCGCGGTGCCGATGGTCCCTACCAAAATCCCGAAGAGGCCGGCCACGATGCCTTTGAGCAAGGCGCCCCGGCTCAGCGCCGAGACCATGGCCACGCCGAACAGGGCCATCGCCGCTATCTCGGGGTGGTTGAACTTCAGGATGAACGGCTGCAGGATCGGGATCATTGCCGCCATCGCGATCGCCCCGAACACACCGCCCATCATGGAAACGGAATACACGGCCCCCAGCGTCTTCGCCGCCTCGCCTCTGCGCACCAGCCGGTGTCCTTCAAGGAAGGTCACCTGCGACTCCGCCGAGGCATACCCCGCAATCAGCGCGGGGATGGACTCCATGTTGTTCCCCGCCCCCACCACCGCCATAAAGACCGTCAGACCCATCACCGGGTCGCTTAACATTAGGATTATGAAACGGATTGCCATTGCCATAAGGAAACGGGTGCCAAGGCCCGGCACCACCATGCCCAACATTGC
>JBJKQC010000318.1:0-2626 GCA_046705745.1 Dehalococcoidia bacterium | reverse complement strand
CATGAGCACAGCCCAGCCCGTGGCAGAGCAACTCATCCAGTACGGGAAAGTCGAACGAGGCGTGCTGGGCGTGGAGGTTGACACCACGGTACTGACGCCAGCGTTGGCGGCGGAGCAGGGCTTGTCGGTGGACCACGGCGTGATCGTGCAGAGCGTGGTCAACGGCGGCGGCGCGCAGCAAGCGGGCATCAAGGCGGGGGATATCATCGTCCAGTTGGGCAATGACCCGGTGAACACGTTCACGGACCTGCAGCGGCGGCTGCTGTCCAAGTACAAGCCCGGCGACAAGGTAGCAGTGAAGGTAGTACGGGGTAACTCCACCTTGACGTTCAACGTGACGTTGGGGAGCGGGAGCTAGCCGGTTCCGTACCGGCCGTGCGGTTAGGGCCGACCTGCCATCCGTACTGGAGCCGCTGTGGATGTGGGCAAAGGGAAAGATTGCCCATCGCCGAGGCACAACGAGGTACGCGGTAACGATCTCGAGCGGGAAGGGAGGAAGCGGCTGCCTACGAAAGGCTAGCTACTCTTCCTCGTCCGTGTCATCCGTGTACGCGGTGTCCTCATCGTCCTCGTCGGCGGAATCATCAGCGTCCAGCCCGTCCTCGGTAGACTCGTCTTCCGGCGCATCCTCGTCTTCCGCGGCCTCGTCGCCCATGTCCAACCCAAGCGCGAGCTGTGGGGATGCTTTCCCGTGCCCGTTGGCGCTTGCCTTCTTTGGCGCCGCCAGCGATGGCAGCTGGGGTATTTCCTCCCAGGAGCGCTCCTTGAAGGCGCTGAGCGAGATGACCTTGTCATCTTCCCCGAGCTTGGTCATGATGCGCACGCCCTGGGCGTTCCGCCCCAGCGTCCGTATCTCGGACAGCCGGGTGCGATAGACCATGGCCTTGGCAGAGCCAACCATGACCTCTTCTACATCGGGCCCAGTCACTACGGCGCCGGCCAGCGGGCCGGTGTTTGGCGTGATCTTGAGGGCGATGACCCCCTGCACGTTACGGCCGGTGGCGCGGAACTTGCTCACCTCCGTCCGCTTGCCGTAGCCGCGCTCCGTGAGCACCAGGAGCTGGTCGTGCGGGTGCGCCACGTCGACACCAACTACGACGTCGTCGCCGAGGAGGCGTATGCCGCGCACACCGCCGGCGCCGCGGGTCTGGCGGATGGGCACGTCTTCCAGGGCGAACCGTACGCCCTTTCCATTGCGTGTGACCATGATGACATACATATCCGGGTCAGCCAGGCGGGCGCGCAGGAGCTGGTCGCCCTTCTCCAAGTCGAAGGCCGCCAGGCCGTTGCTCCGGATGTTGGCGAACTGGGTCAGATGCATCTTCTTGACCTCGCCCATTCGCGTGGCCATGAAAATGTATTTGTCCACGGACAGGTCGGGAATGTGCACAATGGCCGTCACTGACTCTTCGCTGGGGTTGATGGCGATGAGGTTCTGGACGGGCGTGCCGCGCGTCTGCCGGGAGCCGTCCTGCTGGATGTTGAACACGCGCTCACGATACACCCGGCCCTTGTCCGTAAAGAAGAGCAGCCAGTCATGGGTGTCGCACACGGCGAGCTGCTGTACTGCGTCGCCCTCGCGGGTCTCTTGGCCACGGACGCCCTTGCCACCGCGCCGCTGCTGGCGGTACGCCTCCACAGGCAATCGCTTGATGTAGCCACGATCGCTGAGAGTGATGACCACGTCGGCGTGGGGCGTCAACTCCTCCTTGGAGAAGTCAGTCGCCTCCTGGTCCCATATCTCTGTACGGCGAGCATCGCCGAAGGACTTGCGAAGCTCGGCTGTCTCGTCCTTGATGACAGCCAGCACGCGCATTGGGTCGCCGAGCAGACCCTCCAAGTCGGCGATACGCTCCAACAGCTCCTGGTACTCCTTTTCGATGCGATCGCGCTCCAGGGCCGCCAAGCGGCGGAGCTGCATCTCCAGGATCGCCTGGGCCTGGACCTCGGTAAGACCGAAGCGGTTCATGAGGCCGTTGCGGGCCTCTTCGGTGTCGGCCGACGCGCGGATGAGAGCGATGACCTCGTCCAGGAAATTCAGGGCGATTCGCAGCCCTTCCAAGATGTGGGCTCGCTCACGGGCCTTGCCGAGGTCGTACTCGGCGCGGCGCCGCACGACCTCGCGGCGGAACTCGATATAGTGGTTGAGGGTGGAGCGCAGGCTTAGCACACGCGGCTGGCCGTCCACCAGCGCCACCATGTTCACGTGGAAGGCGTTCTGCATGGCGGTGTGCTTGTACAGGTTGTTCAGCACCTGCTCCGGCGCAGCGCCGCGCGAAAGCTCCACCACCACTCGCAAACCTTCGCGGTCCGATTCATCACGGACCTCGGAGATGCCGTCGATGCGCTTCTCCTTGGCCAGGGTGGCGATTTTCTCGACCAGCGCGGCCTTGTTGACCTGGTACGGAAGCTCCGTCACCACGATGCGCTGGCGGTTTCCGGAACGGTCCATGTCCTCGATCGCGGCGCGAGCACGGACCATGATGCGGCCATGGCCGGTGTGGTAGGCCTGAAGCACTCCCTCCCGGCCCATGATGATCCCGGCTGTGGGGAAGTCCGGCGCCTTCACGAAGTTGATGAGCTCGTCCGCCGTAGCGTCCGGATGGTCTACTAAATAGACGATGGC
>JBJKQC010000317.1:0-5318 GCA_046705745.1 Dehalococcoidia bacterium | reverse complement strand
CCCAATGAAATGCACGTTGGTCGCGTTCAAGAAGCTCGAAGCCATGGTCGATGCCGCCCGCTCCCTCCGGCATGGCTAAAAGAGCAGCCTCGGCCGTGGGATCTCCGTTACATCTCCTCCTCCCTTTGAAGGGGGGAGGATTCAGATGAGCGTAAAGCCCCTCCTATCGTCCCTACCGAACCGTTGACATGCCCGACTGGACCCCGTTCTTCCGCAGCTCATCTTCGAACATCTCCCGCACCCGCGGGTCCTGCTCCTCGAACTCGATCTGCGGACCTCCCGTCGACTTGAACCGCGCCCCCAGTGCGCCGCTGTAGCGCGGGTTGCCGTACCGCAGCACGATGTACCGTATCGGCTCGGCCCCGGTGTTGAAGTGCTGGTGATAGCCCGGCCCGGGGCTCACCAGAGACCCTTCGTGATAGTCGATGCACTCCCACGGCACTCCCGGCTCCGGCCGTACGCCCGCCGGCCACTGAAGGTCGAAACCCTGCCCGCTCAGGAATAGGTACGCGACGTCCGATACCAGCCCGGCCCTCGCCCTCACGAACTCGCCCGTGTGCGCCTTCTTGTACGTCCCTGCGGGGAATTCTGACAGATGGCAAATGAAGTGCCCCCCGGCCATGAGGATCATCATGTTGGAGCCCGGCCCCCGCTGCGTCCACCGGTCCAGCCCGACCGACTGGACGTCTGGTATGAAGTTGGTCTGCATGAACCGGTCTTCCAGCTTGGTTGATTTGCCGCTGAAGTAAAGCTCATCGTCAGGGTCGAACCGGTCGGGGAACGTCATGGGGCAGTCGAACACGAATTCCGGACTAGTGTAGAGGTTGAAAGCCGTGGGGGCGTTGGTGGCCGCGTAGAGCCGCACGACCTCATCGCCCTGCGCGTTGTAGACCTCGTGCCACGCGTTGAGGGGGATGGAGAAAGCGCTGCCCTCCTGCCACTCGAAAGTGTGCTTGGGCCCGCCCTCGTACCAGACGCTGGTCGCCCCCCTGCCCTTCAGCACGTAGAAGATCTCCTCGTACATGTGCTTTTCACGAGCGAAGGAGCCGCCGGGAGCAATTTCGCACACATAGCGAATGGTCCCCTGATTGTTGATGAGCGCTCCTTCCAGGGGCGCGGCGGTCAAGTCCAAAAGCGCCGCGTCGCACCCAGTGCGGGGCCAGGGCGCCAGATCCACCGTGCGGATGTCGTCGATCATCTGCCGCTGCACCACCCGCAGGCCCTCGTCTTGGACCCACTTCTCGAATGGCGTAAGACTCCAAAGTCCGTAACGCTCGTTCATCATTGCTCCCCTCCTCTTCGTCGAACCACGCGCTGTTTGGCGGCTAGTAAAGCCCGCGTGCCGCCGCGAGTACAGTCGCGGAGGGACCTAGCGCCGTGTTCCGATGGCCAGTTCCCTCCGCTCGAACCCCTGCCTATTACCGTGAGAAGCGACGCCCGTCACAGGGCTTCGGACCTCTACCTATTTCGTCAGTGCGTTGTACCAGTCCTCCGATTGCGTCACCGCTGCGTCGCGTTGATTCAGCAATGCTGGATCGGCGCTGGGGAACGGGTAGTTGACTCCTGGTTCCCTCCGCTGGTCTGGCTTGGTTACACCTCCAGGAACGTCATTCCGCAGCGACGGTGATGGCGGCGATGCGGCCAGCGTGTTCACGTCCGTCTGCCCCTGCGTGGAGAGGAACCAGTTCAGGAATAGCTGTGCTGCCGCGGGATGCGCGGGGTGGTTGAAGATGCCGATGTTGCTGTCCGAGCCCGCGCCGACCAGCACCCCGGGCTCCTTGAAGTTCTTGATGAGGTTCTCCACCGGCAGGCCTTGCTGATTCATCGTGTCCACGTCCGCCCTAGTGGATCCGCAAAAGACGCAGATCGCTATGGTGCCGTTGGCTAGGGCGTTCTCGAGCTGCCGGTAGTCCTCGTTGTAGAACGTGTTCGTGTCCTGAATCATGTGCTGCACCCAGGTCGGCCCCACGTCCGGGTCCACGTACATCTCGAAGTACGCCTCCTGTGCCCCCTGGACCGTCGGGGGTAACGAGCCGATCTTCCCCTTCCACTTGGGGTCGAGCAGGTCCTGCATGGAGTTCAGATCGGCAGGCTTCACGAGATCGGTGTTGATCTGAATAGCGCTCGGCGGATTGCTCACTGTCGCCGCGTAGAGGAAGTTGTACTTCTGCTGATCATCTCCCCACCAGAAGTGCCCGCCGTACCACTTGGACGTGTCCAGTACATTGGGATCTATCAGCCAATTCATGACGGGGTCCATGGCGCCAGCCGGTATGTATAGCGTCGCCGAGGTATTGGCGCCGGTCATCGCAACGTCCACGGAGTAGATGCCCTTCTGCCGCTCGGCCAGTACACGGGCCGCCTGCGTGTGAGAGCTCCCCGTGGAGAAATTCACCTTGATCCCAAATTGCTTCCCGAATGCGTCCGCTACCGGTGTGAACTCGCGAGATGCGGAACCTCCCGCGACGATGTCCACCTCTCCTTCCTGCTTCGCTTTGGCTATCAGGGCCTGCCACTGAGCGTTAAATGAAGCGGTCGACGTGGCTGTGGGCCCGGACGTGGGCGTGGACGTCGGGTTCGCCTGCGGCCCCCCGATTTGCGGCGTGGTCGGAGTGGGCGTGGCCGTGGGAGCGGCACTTGCGCCGCAAGCGGCAGCGGCAAGCGCTACCAGCGCTAACGCGGCGACGACAACCAAACGCTGCCACCGCCTTCCGTACCGGCCTACGACTGCTGCATTCGTCCGTGCCATGGTCTGCCTCCTAAGCGGTGCTCAAACTTCAGTGCCCCACTATCCGAGCTTCTCCATAAGCATTCCTGAGAACCTGCCCCATCGGGGTTCCGTACCCTCTCTCTTCAGGTCCGAGCTGTTCCCTCGCCAAACTCTCGCCGCGGGCCGGAATGCACCGACCGGCCGCCTTGTCGAAAGGTGGCACAACCCTAATGACCTACTATCGCCGCGTCAACCCCACTATTCATATATTTCACATCGCATGCACCTGGTATATAGCTTCCTTTCGTGCTATTTATGTCATATGAATCTGCTACCGCTGTATTCCGAGATATCACCCTTTCGTCGTCCAACTACTTCCGTCATACCAGTCACGCCCTTCACACAACCCGCCATCCACGGATTACACACCTCGGTCACCCCCTTGCCTGTCCCTGTTTGCCGCAATACGACCTGCGCCGGAAGATGACGACATTTCCTAAGTCAGCGGCCCAGTCCATTCAGGGAGATGCCGTAGGATGTCGTGGGCACCCGTCCCTCTCTGGTATCAGGTACACTGCCCCCAGCTTCTCGCTTACACGCGCTCAGCCAAGGAGGCTCTTCATGCAGACCAGGTGGGAGACCGTCAACGTTGGCGGAAGCCTCATGCGCGTCTACCTCGCCGCGCCGGACGGACCTGGGCCCTTTCCCAGAGTCATCGTCAACCATGGCCTAGGCGGCCCCGAAGAGGTGGTCCAAGAGCTCAGCAGACGCATAGCCGAGGCCGGATTCGTGGCGGCCGCTCCGGACTACTACCACCGCCAGCAGGACAACATCCTGGAAGAGGTCAAGGCTCTCGTCCCCGGCTCTCCGGAGCGCGTCCAGAAGCTGCGGGCCAAAATGGACCAGCTACGTGATGATGAAGTAATCGCCGACGGCCGGGCGCTGCTGGACCTGTTCCGAGGCCTTCCCCAGGCCGCCGGCCAGCCCATCGGCGTAACGGGCTTCTGCATGGGCGGCCGCGTGACCTACGTGCAAGCCACGGCCATCCCCGAATTCGCCGCGGCGGCGCCCTTCTACCCCGCTGGCCTGTGGACCGCCTGGGGCTCTGGCCACACCGCCTTCGATCGCACGCCCGGCATCGCCTGCCCAATGCTCGGCATCTTCGGCGGCGAGGACAAGAACCCATCGCCCGACGACATGGCCAAGTTGGATGCCGAGCTTACTCGCCTTGGCAAACAGCACGAGTTCCACAGCTTCCCCGGCGCCGGCCACGACTTCCAGAACTTCAAAAGCAACAACTACAACGAGCAAGCCGCCAAGGCCTCATGGCCCCTACTCATCGCCTTCCTCCAGCGCCACCTCGGCCAGGCGACGCAGGCAACGTCTGCCGTTTCTCGATAAGGGCAGAGCATCTGTGCAGTGTGCCACCACATGCGTTGGCAGCCCGATGCTTTGCCCTCCGTAGCCGCTGCCCGCTGGCCCTCCGTGCCTCCTTCCGCAGAAGGGCGCGCTGGCTCTGCAAAAAACCGGAACTTAGGTTGGGCTTTTCGAGCAAGTGCCCTTTTTGCACATGAAGTTGTCAGAGAATCTTGGGGCTTTCAATAAGGTATCGTGTGCCAGCGGTTGCCCAAAGTTCGCCAGCGTGACCCGTTAACTCTTGTTCTGACTGCCAGAAGAAGGTCGCTTGGTATCTTTGCTGATCAAACCGACTCACGTGGGCATGGGTGACGTGAGAGCGCTCGACCTACCTCATCATGGTCGTGGTCGAAGTGGGCGTCGCTCTGATGACGCTGTGGGCGGTAGCACGATTCAACCGGAAGAGTGCTTCTTCCTGCGACAAGACGGGTGGTGCCTATCGTGAGTAGCGCAAGACGTAAGAGCGTTCTTCGCGCCCTCGCCGTTGCGTCCGCGGTGCTGCGATGGTTTTCTCCAATCTATGGTCGGACTGGGGGGCCAAGGGAGTGGACCACGTGATGCCGCTGTTCGAGCTTGCCCTCGTGGTGCTGCCGCTCCTGTTCGGCTTGCTCGGATGGTCGGTCGTAGAAGCGCTGCTGCCCAGCATCGCCGCGCTCGTCGCTGCGAGCGGTCTCGCGCAAGTGGGCGATACCCACCGGGTTCTGAACATGGCTCTGGAGGCATTGTTCTCCTGGGCGCCTTTGCTCGTCGTCGGCTATGGGGTCGGCAGATGCGTTCGCTTTGGGGCAGCATTTCTCTATAAGCAGGGTAGTAGGGTGCGCCAGTAGCAACTGCGTTGCTTGTCAACAGACCACGCCACGGTTGACCGCGACCGGATGCTTCGCCCTGGGCGGGGCTGCGGGGGAATCATAGGACGCGAGGCTCGCCCGGGCCCCCGCTGGACTCTGCATCCGCCATCATCCGCCCGACCGTCCTGTCCTCACCGTTCACCGCTTACTGTTTACCGTTCACCCCTATTCCCCTAAATGCCATCTCGTGGTATAATAGTACATATGTGCTTTCCCGGCTCCCCCACCACTTACTTCTCACTGCCTACCGGCCAATGCACTGCCCTTCAAAAACGGTTCCGGCGCATGTTCCGCATCGCGGATTGCGTGCGCCAGGCCGTGGCCAGGCAGAGCCCGTTCCACCG
>JBJKQC010000316.1:0-3596 GCA_046705745.1 Dehalococcoidia bacterium | reverse complement strand
AACTCACCTCAACAACGATCCCGCCAACACCTGCGCCACTGGCGCTACTTCAGTCTCGCCGGTGAGCGGTTCGGTCCACCTCAACATCGCCGGGACTAATGTGCACGTTGTCGTCCACCTGTGGAGCGTGTTCGGCAACGCCGGCCACGGATACCGGGTATACCTCATGCAGGACCCACCCGACGCATCCTCCTGCGTCCTTTGGCAGACCCTTGGGCTCGCTCCGAACATGAACGTCGACGCCGCCGATCTGATCGGCTCGTTCGTCACCAACGGCGTCGGATACGCGCAGCTCAACACCCTCGTCCTCAAAAAGTCGGGGGCCACCTCCTATTGGGTGGCCGTTGTCGACGACACCGGGGCCGCGGACCGCTACGCGACATCGTCAATGACCCCGTAGCTCCAAGACTTCCCACCAAGCGAGAGAGAAGATTCCATGCCGGTTCACCTCGGACCTAGGGGGCGCAACATGCTGCGCCCGCCCGCGCCCGCGCGCCAATGCCGCCTGTCGTATCCCTGCCCCCGGAGATGCCCCATGCGCCGTAACGTTACCGGGCCCTGGTCAAGCTGACCGCACACCGGGAGGATCTGCACTCTCATCAATCCAGCGCCCGTTTGAAGTCACAATCTGTGATTTCAAGCGACGTCCGCGCCCCCACGTGTGCTTCAACAATCTGGCACGGCGCTCTTGCCGTGGCGGGCTCGCGCCGTCGCAGGCCCGGCATCGCGGTGATAAATCGGGGAGCCTGTCGAATGGGCGGACTTGGCGGCATGGCCCTCCAGCTCCGAATTCATTGGCCGGGTGAGCCCGTCCCTTGCCTCTGCCAATCGCACGCTCTGAGCGCCCTCACTCCTTCTCGCCTTCTTACCTCACCCTATTCCTTCCAGGCGTTCTCCTGTGGTAAAATAGAACATGTGTACTTTCCGCAGGCCTCACACCCGACAGGACCGACCGACTGCATGCTCAATTCGAACGAAAAAATTTGCGCCAATGTTTCACGTCACAACACCCCTGCGCCTGGCCATGGAGTGCTGGAAAGAATTTCGATGTTGCGCGTGTTGCGGGTAAATTGTGGGTCTGTTGCGCATGATTTGCGGGTCTGTTGCGGGTCTGTTGCGGGTGTTGCGCATGGTGTTGCAGGTCCGCCGCCGCTCCTGCGCCCCTTCCCCACCGCTTACTGCTTACCGCTCACTGCTCACTGGGGGCATAGCCCCCCCTGCTATCATGGAAGTAGTCGCCACCCCCGGAGGTGCCCTCATGAAACCCGTCTATGAAGAGGCAACCAAGCTCAGCAGGGAAGGCCAGGAGTTCGTCCTCGCCACCGTCGTCAACACCAAAGGCTCCACGCCCCAGAAGCCCGGCGCCGCCCTCCTCGTCCGCGCCGACGGCTCCACCGTGGGCACTCTGGGCGGCGGCTGCGTCGAGGGCGACATCTGGTTCGCCGCGAAAGAGGCTCTGAGGGAGCGCATCGGCCCCTTCCACAAGGAGTACTACCTCAACGAGGACATCGCCGCCCGCGACGGTCTCGTCTGCGGCGGCTCCATGTACTTCTACATCGAGCCCGTCCTGCAGCCCGAGGCCTTCGCGGACCTCTCCGCCGACATCGCCCGCGCCTATGAGGGCGGCCCGTCCCTGGCCGTGGCGACCGTCGTCAGGAGCAAGCGACTCCCCGTCGGCGCGCGGCTCGTCGTCCGCGAGGACGGCTCCGTCACCGGGACGCTGGGCGATGCCGCCCTGGACGCCCGCGCCGTCGATGCCGCCCGCGAGGTGATGCCCATGGGCAAGAACACCCGCGTGACCACCGAGGGCGACGAGGTCTACGTGGAGGGCTACACGGCGCCTGCCTCCATAGCCCTGGTCGGCGGCGGCCACGTCAACCTGCAGGTGGCCAAGGTCGCCCAAATCCTCGGCTTCCGCGTCATGGTCACCGATGACCGCCGCGAGTTCGCCAACAAGGAGCGCTTCCCCATGGCGGAGGACGTCAGCGTCGCTCCCTATGACAAGGGCCTCGACGCCTTTCCCATCACGGCGAACACGGCCATCGTCATCGGCTCCCGCGGCCACCACTTCGACGACCTCGCCCTGGAGGCTGCCGTCCGCACGCCGGCGTCCTACGTCGGTTTGCTGGGCAGCAAGCGCAAGACCATCCTCATCTACGAGTCGCTGCTCAAGAAGGGCATCCCCGTCGAGCGGCTCAAGCAGGTGCGCGCCCCCGTCGGCCTCGACATCGGCGGCCGCTCGCCCGAAGAGATCGCCCTCAGCATCATGGCCGAGATCGTCGCCTTCCGCCACGGCCGTCCCGGCGGCACCATGAAAATGGACGACGCTCTCATCGACCGCGCCGCCGCCAAGGCCCAGAAAACCCCGGCGTAGGGGCGCCGCTTGCCGCGCCCTCCCCATTCGCCCTGGCCTGCCGAAGGAACGGACGAAGGATTGCGTAGGCAGGCGGCCAGTCAAACAGGACCAGAAGAGTGTGATCACATGGAAGCACGTTCGATTGAGTACGAGATGGCCATGGGCTGGTACCAGCGAGAGCAGCGGGAAATGGAAGCCTTGCTGGGCAGGATACTGGGACAGGAGGCCGGGACTGGAAGGCCACTCAGCGAGCTGAGACGCGAGGTGCAGCCTCGGATGGAGGGGGTATCAGCCAGCAGGATGATCATCGAGGCCAGGTAAGGTGACCATCTTTTACGTTGAGAGCTCCGCGCTCGTGAAGCGGTATCTGCCAGAGCGAGGCTCCGAGGTGGCGGACCAGCTTCTCGACGGGCGAACGGATTCCGAATTTCTTGTCGTTTCGATACTTTCGGCTTTGGAGCTGAAATCAGTCTTCGCAAGGCTCGTAAAAGGCAGGCGGATCACGGACGCGGAGAGTCGAGAACTCCTTGCCAATTTCTGGGCCGATCGCACGAAGCTATCCTCGATTCTCCCGTTCGATAATGTGCTCATCGAAGAGGCAGGCCATCATCTGGACCGCCACCCAGTAAAGACCCTTGATGCTATCCATCTGGCGGCCGTCTTTAGGATGAGGGAAACGGCGCAGCGCAGCGGACATCGGCTCGTTGTCGTCGCTTGCGACCAGGAGGTGTTGGACGCTTGTCGTGACGAGCAGATCGACGTATTGGACCCGGAGGTGGACGGCGCCAGCCAAAAACTAAAGGCGATCAGGGCTCAGGGCTAATCTCGATGCAGTCCTTCACCGCCGCCAACTGGTACACGAAGCGCTCCGGCGTCGCCGCCGTCCTCCTCGCTGCCGGCGAGTCCACCCGCATGGGCGAGCTGAAGGCCCTCCTGCCCTGGCGCGACGGCCTCCCGCTGGTGGCCTATCAGGTGC
Source organism: Dehalococcoidia bacterium (assembly GCA_046705745.1). Classification (GTDB taxonomy): domain Bacteria; phylum Chloroflexota; class Dehalococcoidia; order Lucifugimonadales; family Australimonadaceae; genus JBJKQC01. Next base: position 264 of record JBJKQC010000316.1, on the reverse strand, counting down.
ATGCGCTGCATGAGGCCGGCTACGACCCCCTCATCGTCGTCGTCGGCCACCAGGCCGATCGCGTGACCGCCGCGCTGCCTGATGACGTGGAGGTCTCCGTCGTCGTGAACGAGCACTATAAGGAGGGCCGCAGCTCCTCCATCTTCGCCGGCGTCATGCCGCTGACCCAGGACGTGCCCGACGCCGTCCTCATCGTCAGCGTGGACCAGCCCCGCTCCGTCGGGACGCTGCGGACCCTCCGCGAGGCCTGGGAGCGGGACAAGC
>JBJKQC010000315.1:0-6761 GCA_046705745.1 Dehalococcoidia bacterium | reverse complement strand
GGTGGGTTCCGCAGTTCGGGTCTCGTCGTGTAGTTGTAGACAATCACACCCATAAGTACGGCGCTGCCAATTGCAGCGATGACGCCCAAAGTCAAGAGCAGGGCGTACACGGTACGAGCGTTGCTGGGAGCGGCGCTTTCAACCGACATCAAAGGCCTCCGGAGGAACCGGCTGCACGGTATTGGACCCGTGCACACCAGCGGCTAACGGTACTACAGGAGAGGTCTGGCGGCAAGCGCAGTTAACAGTCCGCGCCATCCAAGTCCGCGGTGCTCCAAATGGTGAAGTAGTATTCGGCGTCGCCAGCGACTGCCCGGCGCGCCATGTCACTTTCTTCCCCTTTTGCGTGGGCCCGTTCCTCATCCATGAGCCGATGCATCTGGTAGCTGCATTGCTCCACTTCGCGGCCCGGGGCATCATTGCCCATCATGGCGCGTACCGTTTCGTCGACCTGAGCGGACTCCATGGACAGAGCGGGGCCGACGCACAGGAACACGCTGACCTCCGCCGAGCCACTGTCGATGAGGTCCTCGCTACCGATTCTGCGGAGGATGGCATGAAGCGCAAGCTCCCGGATAGCTTCGTCTACCCGCTGGGGTAGCTGGCCAAGCTCGGAAAAGGTGTGGGGCATCTCTTCGACCAGCTCGTGGACGGCCGACTCCATGTCACGGTAGAACTGGTAGTCCAAGACATCGTCCGTCGCCATCAGGTAACTATGGGGCCCTCCTGGGACGGTGGCGCGGGCGTCCACCACGAGAAACTCGCGGAGATGAGGAAAGATGCAGATATTAACGTCGCCAGGCTCGAAGAAGATGTCGTCGTTGATGGGAATGTCCATCACCAGCCCCCGCCGAATGGTCGTTGATTAATTCTATCGAGTCTGGGGTGAGGAGACCAGCCCGGCCCTGCTACGCTTGCTCCCAAAAGTGCCCATCAGCACCTGGGCGAGTCCTGGCTGCGATGCACTACAATCGGCGCATTCACAGCGTTTTGGCCTAGGCAGTGCTCATGATTGTCGCCTTACAGACAACAGGAATTGTCTCTCATCTCACGGCACAGCAGCAGATTCAGCTACTGGCTGTGGCGGTGGGACTGCTAGCTGCCTTGGCGATAGACCGCCTTCTCGTTTGGCGGCTGTTCCGCCGGGTGCTTCGGTGGGCAGGGCAGGTCCCTCTCTTGGACATCTTTATCGAGAAAGACATGGTCTTCAGCCGGTGGCTGGAGGCTGCGTTGGGCCTGCTCTTTGTCACGATTGCCGTGCTGGCCGCCATGGCCATAGCCGGCATCGACATGTCCGGGGTGATCTCTTGGGGCGTAGGCGTCGGAGAATCGGCACGGAGCTGGATGGCAGACAAGGGCGTGCGCATCGCCCTCATCGTGGTGCTGGCATACCTGGGGAACCGTACGTTGCTGGCCGTGCTCGTGCCAATCGTCAAGAGTGGCGTGACCAGAGGCAAATCGGGGACCGGATTTGACGAAGCGAGTAAGCGTGCGGCCGCGCTCGCGCAGGTGGCTCGCTACACCGTCCGGATCACCATATTTCTGATCGCGGCCCTCATGATGCTGGGCGTGTTCAACATTAGCGTTGGCCCGCTCATCGCCGGACTGGGCGTCGTGGGGATCGCAGTGGGCTTCGGCGCGCAGCACACGGTGCGGGACATCATTGCGGGCGCCTTCATCATTGCGGAGGACCAATACCGCGTCGGCGATGTGGCCGCGGTGGGTGGAAAAACTGGCCTGGTAGAGGGACTCAATCTCCGCCGCACGGTCTTGCGCGACTTGGACGGTACCGTGCACTACATCCCCAACGGGGAGATCACCACTGCCAGCAACTTCACCAAGGACTTCTCCCGAGTCAACCTGGATATATCGGTCGCTTATAAAGAGGACCTGGACAAGGTCGTCCGCATTCTGAACCGTGTGGGGAGTGAGGTCGCCCGGGACGGCTACTACGGGCCGCTGATCCTGGAAGCCCCCCGCGCGATCCGCGTTAACGACTTCGGAGAGTCTGGGATCGACATAAAGGTGCTGGGGATCACGAAGCCAAGCCGCCAGTGGGAGGTAGCCGGAGAGCTCCGGCGCCGGATCAAGCGCGAGTTTGATCGCGAGGGTATCGAAATACCATTCCCGCACATGACCATTTATTGGGGAGCGAATGCGCATCCTGGGGGAGAGCCGCCGAAGCCTGAGGTGCGACGCTCGACACGTACGCCGGCGAGCGGGGGTCTCGATTCTGGAGAATCGGCGCTGGCCATGGACCCGTGGGCCGCGGACCGCGAGGCGATGGAGCAGGCACAAGAGGAGCCAGCGCAGGTGGAGCTTTCAGCGAGCTACGGACAGATCAGGAGACTCATCCTGCCTAATCCACCCTCGGCGCTCTTCGTGGACATTGATGGCACCTTGGCCCGGATAAACCCGAATCCCAATGCTGTCGCAATCACTTCGGCAATGCGCCAGGCATTGAACACACTGTCGCGGCACATGAAGGTAGTAGCGTTGACCGGCCGACAGGTGAGCGCGGCCAGGAGCATTATTGGTCTCAACTCAATCACTTACGTCGGCAATCATGGAGTGGAGTGGTGGGAAAGGGGGAGCGCCACGGTCATTCCCGAGGCCCAGTCTTATACGCCCCGCATGAAGGAGATCGTGCGCGTTGCCAAGCGCCGCTTGGCCAGGGTGGATGGACTGGTCATCGAGGACAAGGGCCCCACTCTCTCGTTCCATTACCGTTCAGCGGTTGACCCAGAGGCGTCGCGGCGGGCGATCCAAAGCTTTTTGTCAAAGCTACCCGAAGCGCGGGGACTGGATATTCGCGAGGGGAAAATGGTGGTGGAGGTCCGCCCTCCGGTGAACGTGGACAAAGGCAAGGCAGTCTACCAAGTGGTAGAGCGCAATGGGATCCGGTCCGCCATTGCCATGGGCGATGACACCACCGATATCGACACGTTCAAGGCCATTGCTGACCTACGAGACAACAAGGGACTTCAGGCTGTTAGCATCGCGGTCCTTGCCGATCACACACCCGAAGACCTTATCAGCCGCGCGGACTATCAGGCCCGGGATGTGGAGGACGTGGAAATTTTCCTGGGGTGGCTTGCGGCCGAGCTCTCGATGCCGAAGTATGAGACGGAGGGCTAGGTAGACAGCCAATGGGAATTCGACGGTACCCACGCTGACACGCCGCCACGAGAGGCCGATGCAGCCTGGGCCGTGGGCCCCGGTCTACGTCGTCAGCGCCGCGACGTCAGAGAGCTGGCGGTAGAGCCAGTCGGTAATGTCTTCACGCTCGATGGACTTGGCCATTTTGTGGGCCCGCTCCGCCTTTTCCTGAGGATCCATGGATAATGCCTGGTAGAGCGCCCGTGCCGTGCCTTCGATATCCGCTGGCGCCACCGGGAGTGCTCCGATTTTGAGCTGGTCGAAGGCCCCCGCGGCCTCCGAAAGCACCAGCACGCCGTCCTTGGTATTCACGACCGGCCCTTCCTTGGCCACCAGGTTCATGCCGTCAATGACTGAGTTGACCAGAAGCACGTCATACAGCCGCATCCCAGCGATGGCCTGGATGTAGTTATTCTCGTAGAAGACCTCGATGGGCTTCCAGGAGTCGGTGGCGAAACGTTCGTTGACGTGCTTCACGGCTGCGTCTATCTCGTCAATGTAGCGCTGGTACTGCCGGATGTGGGTCCGAGACGGGACGAGGAAAGCCAGGAACCGGACGTTGCCGCGCAGGTCGGGATGGCGTTCCAAGAGGATTTCATAGGCGTTGAAACCGCGGACGATATTCTTGCTCGGCTCGGCCCTGTCCACCCGTACAATGGTCTGCTTTCCCAGCATCGGCCGTAATTTCTCTTCGTAGTCAGCCGCTCTAGGGGAGGTGGCGATCTGTCGGACCTCCTCGACGTCTATGGAGATGGGATACGCGCGGACGAAGGTCTCGCGACCTTTATAGGCGACTGATCGTTCTCGGTAATTGACGCTAACGTCTTCCAGGAATGATTCGCAGCTTTCCAGGAAGGAGCGCACGTCCCGGGCCGCTTGAAAGCCGACGATGTCCGCATGGCACAGGCTTTCACAGATGGCGGTCCGGATCATGGAAGGCAGCAGCTCCCAGTAGCTGGACGCGGGCCAGGGAATGTGCACGAAGTGGTGGATGCGGGCGTTGGGAAGCTGTTCCCGCACCATCTTCGGCACGAGGTAGAGCTGATAGTCGTGCACCATGACCAAGGGCCGGAGCATGGACTCATGGGCTTCGTCGATGATGGCGTCGGCGAACTCGCGGTTTACCTGCACGTACCCGGTGTCCCATGCATCGTAGACGGCGGAGTCCACGCGGGGAGTGTAAGGCGAGCTCCACATGTAGTGCTGGATGAACCAGAGGAGGGGGTTGCAGATGATGTTGTAGTACTTGTGGTAGGAGCGTCGCGGAGTGGTGACGAAGCGGACGGATACTTGCTGTCCCTGGAGGGGCGAGCGGACGGCCTTGCCATTGTGGAGGTCCGCGATGCGCCGGTCGCCTTCCCCCATGGCGCTGGCAATCCAAGTGAAGTCCACGTAGTTGGTTAGGCCGCTCAGGGCCGTGACCACGCCCCCGCTTCCGCGCCGGGCCTGCGGCTCGCTGCCGTTGGCCGACCCACTTCCTTGCACCATGTGGTATTCCATGGGGCCACGGTTGGATGCAAGGATGAGCCGTTGATTACTGAGAAGGTCGTCAACCAGCGCCCAGAGGGCGTCGTGGTCTTGCTTGGTGACGGTCGAGCCTTGCATATTGGCCTGCTTTCCGCATCCGAAAGGCCACGAAAGCGCCGGAGTCCGGCGCCAAGGGAGTCCTACTGCGCCACGAGAGCCGGGCAATCCGACATTGGCATTCCGGGAGGAAAATGCAGGAACAGCATACGCCAATGACCCGGCTGGTCCACCTGCTGGGGCCTCGCTCAGTAGGTTAGCCGCTCCCCAACGGCAATTGCCCTTCGCTGTGCCTCAGTCTGCCGGTCACAGTACCATAGGCGGTGGGTATGGTCAATGCCGGTTTTCTAGGCCGTGGCCTTACGGAAAGCCAGAATTGCAGTCTGACGGCTCGGCCTAGATCAATTGACACTGTCAGGGCCTAATTCGTACACTTCTGCTGGGTTATTGCCTGCTTCCTGGCCTGCCGGGCGCTTTCGCTACCACCTGTTTCCACTGAGGCCAACCCTTTGACATTCGAGCACCCCTTCACCGGCCCCTTTACAGGGGACCAGATACGCGCCGCCTTCCTGCGTTTCTACGAAGAGAGGGGGCACCTCGTCATGCCCAGCGCTTCATTGATTCCCGCGGGTGATCCCACGCTGTTGCTCACCTCTGCGGGAATGGTGCCGTTCAAGCCGTACTTCGCTGGAGACGAAGAGCCACCCAACCCTCGCCTCGCGTCTTGCCAGAAGTGCTTCCGGACCACGGACATCGACGAAGTGGGAGACCCCACGCATCACACCATGTTTGAGATGCTGGGCAACTTCAGCATCGGCGATTATTTCAAGCGGGAGGCCATTCATTGGGCTTGGGAGTTCGTGACCCAGGTCTTGAGGATCGACCCTTCCAAGCTCTGGCCCACCGTCCACTATTCGGACGATGAAGCGTTCGCCATCTGGCGCGACGAAATCGGTATCCACGAGGCGCGCATCACTAGATGCGGGGACAAGGACAATTTCTGGGGCCCGGCCGGAGACGAGGGCGCCTGCGGACCGTCCAGCGAAATCCACTACGACTTCGGGGAGCACTTGGCCCCTGATGCCACGCCCTGCGCCAACAAGAACGGGCGGTTCGTGGAGCTGTGCAACCTAGTGTTCCCGCAGTTCTACCAGGCCAAGGATGGCTCTCGGACGCCGTTGCCCGCACCGGGCATAGACACCGGCATGGGCCTGGAGCGCGTGACTGCCATCATCCAGGGTAAGCCGTCCGCCTACGAGACCGACCTCTTGGCGCCCGTGGTCAAGCAGGTGGAGGAGCTGAGCGGCCAGCGTTACGGAGTGGACGAGGAGATGGACTTCGCCATGCGCGTGGTGGCGGAGCACGGTCGCAGCGCGACATTTCTCATTGCTGATGGCGTGGTGCCCAGCAACGAGGGGCGTGGCTACGTCTTACGGCGCGTCGTCCGGCGGGGCATCCGATTCGCTCGCAAGCTGGGCATGGAAGGCCCTTTCTTGGCCCAGGTGGCGGAGGCCGTTATCGACCGCATGGGCAAGCAGTACCCGGAGCTGGTGGAGCATCGCAATTTCGTCCTGCGCTCCTTGGAGATGGAAGAAGAGCGGTTTGCTCAGGCCATCGCGCTGGGCATGCCGGTGCTGGAAGACCTCACCCAAAGGGGCCAGGCTATTTCTGGGAAGGATGCATTCCTTCTCTACGAGACTTACGGCTTCCCGCTGGAGCTGACGCAGGAAATAGCCCGCGAGCACGGGCTATCCGTGGACGTGGAGGGCTTCCAGCACGAGATGGAGGCACAGCGGGAGCGCGCGCGCCAGGCAGCCCGCTTCGGCGGCGGACGGGACGTGCACCGTACGTACGAGGCGCTAGGCATCGATGACACAGAGTTCCTCGGATACACGGCCCTGGAGGCGGAGAGCATCATTCTGGGCATGCTCAGGGACGACCAGCCCGTGCAGACCGCCGAGGCCGGTGAGGAAGTCCAGGTCGTGCTGCGGGAGACGCCCTTCTACCCGGAGGGCGGTGGCCAGGTGGGCGACACCGGCATCATCAGCGGCGCGAGCGGGTCCGCCCAGGTGCTGGAC
>JBJKQC010000314.1:0-6788 GCA_046705745.1 Dehalococcoidia bacterium | reverse complement strand
ATGCGGACTGCACACGCGGCCTCTTACGCCAGCCCGGCGAAGAGGTCTTTTTGTTGCCTCCTGAACCGGCCGAGTCCACAAAGAGCAGCCCCCCCGAGCGCCTGCTGATGACGGCGGACGACCTGCGACGGGCGCTGACACGCATCGCTCACGAGATCGTCGAGCGGAACCGCGGCGCGGAGAAGCTGTTCCTGGTGGGGCTCCAACGCCGGGGCGTTCCCTTGGCCCAGCGCATCGCGAAGGCCATCGAAACTTTCGAAGGCCTCCCGGTCCCCGTGGGCGCCTTGGATATCAACCTCTACCGAGACGACCTTACCAGCAGGCCGCAGCCATTGGTGCGGCCGACCACCCTGCCCATTCGCGTGGACGATCGGACCATCGTGCTGGTGGACGACGTTTTTTTCACGGGACGTACCGCGCGGGCCGCGCTCAACGCACTCATGGACTTGGGCCGTCCAGAGCAAGTGCAGCTCGCGGTCGTCATCGACCGTGGCCACCGGGAGTTGCCTATCCGGGCGGACTACGTTGGCAAAAACGTGCCGACCGCGCTGAACGAGGAAATTCAAGTGCGGGTCAATGAGATCGACGGCGGCCAGGACGAGGTGGTCCTGGTGACGCACGAGCGGAGGGTGCTGCAATGACGACGAGCACACCGGTCCAGACTGGCGCCATGCCGGTAACGAGCCTGGCACCGCGACGGCATGTCCTGGACCTAGACGACTTCACGCCGCAAGAGATCGAGTCCGTGCTGGACGCGGCGGAGGCCATGCGGGAGGTGCTGGACCGCGACATCAAGAAGGTGCCGGCTCTTCGCGGGAAGGTGGTCCTGACCGTGTTCCTGGAGCCTAGCACGCGCACGCGCGTTTCCTTCGAGCAGGCCGGCAAGATATTGAGCGCGGATGTCGTCAACATCTCCGGCAGCGGCAGCAGCGCGGAGAAGGGCGAGTCGCTGCTGAACACGGCACTCACGCTCCAGGCCATGCACGCCGATTTGCTTGTCCTGCGCAGCCCCCACTCCGGTGCGCCGTATTTCCTGGCGAGCCACCTCAAGCGTACGGGCGTCATTAACGCTGGCGACGGGCGCCACGCACACCCCAGTCAGGCGCTGTTGGACTTGCTGACAATGCGGCGGCACCTAGGACGATTGGAAGGCAGGAAGGTGGTCATTGTGGGAGACGTGCTGCACAGTCGAGTGGCGCGGTCGGACATTTTCGGGTTGCGGGCCTTGGGCGCCGAGGTAGTGCTCTCCGGTCCTCCTACGATGATGCCGCTGGACCTGATTCGTCCTTCGAGGACCTCAGGGGGGGCGGAAGCAGACAGGCCTTCGTATGTGGGCGTCAGGGTGGAGCCGGACCTGGACAGGGCCATCGAAGGCGCGGACGTGGTGATGGCGCTGCGGATACAGAAGGAGCGGATGGCGGGCGGCATGCTGCCGAGCCTGCGCGAGTACACGCGGCGCTGGATGATCAGCGAGGCGCGGATGCGGCGGGCACATTCGAACGCGCTGCTCATGCACCCCGGCCCGATGAACGAGGGCGTGGAGATCGCATCGTCGCTGGCCCACGGTGGCGCGGCGCAGATCGAGGAGCAGGTGACCAATGGGGTGGCAGTGCGCATGGCGCTTCTTTACCAGCTTCTGACGGGCCACGGTGAGGAGGTGCAGTCGTGAGCGAGCATCCGCTGCTCATCAAGGGTGCGCGGCTCATCGACCCTGCCAGCGGCATGGACGACTCCGGAGACCTGTTGGTGCAGGACGGCGTCATTGCCGCTGCCGGCAAGGTAGACGGCGCGCCGGACGACGCGCTGGTCATCGACGCTCAGAGCATGGTACTGACGCCGGGGTTCATCGACCTACACACGCACTTGCGCGAGCCGGGATTCGAGGACAAGGAGACGGTGGCCACCGGTACGGCGGCGGGCGCGCGCGGTGGGTTCACGACGCTGTGCGCCATGCCCAACACATCGCCAGCCATCGACAACGCCACGGTCGTGGACTTCATTGGACAGCAGGCGCGCGCGGCCGGGCCGGTACGAGTGCTGTGCTTCGGTGCCGTGACCCGCGGCCGCGACGGCAAGGAGCTGTCGGACATGGAGGAGCTGGCGTCGGCTGGGGTCGTGGGCTTCACGGACGACGGTGCGCCTGTGGCGACCGGCCGGCTGATGCAGATGGCGCTGCTGTACGCAGGCCAGCTTGGCCTGTTCATCTCCGACCACTGCGAGGACCACAGTATCGCCAAAGGACTCGGCATTCACGAGGGATGGGTGGCGTCGCGTCTGGGCCTGGCGGGTTATCCATCGGCCGCCGAGGAGTCCATCGTCGCCCGCGATATTGCCCTGGCGGAGATGACCGGCGGGCATTTCCACGTGGCCCACGTCAGCACGGCAGGCGGGGTGGAACAAGTGAGGCGGGCGAAAGCGCGTGGGCTTCGGGTAACCGCGGAGGTCACGCCGCACCATCTGACCATGACGGACGCTTGGGTGCTGGGCGATCAGGGCCGAGGCGGGCCGGAGGCGCCGCTATCGGCCCGTGCGTCCGTGACGCGGGCGAAGGTGAGCCCGCCGCTGCGGTCGGAGGCGGACCGCGTCGCGCTGGTGGGGGCGCTCGCCGATGGAACGATAGACGCCATCGCCACGGACCATGCGCCGCACACCTTCGGTGACAAGGCGGTGCCATTCGATGAGGCGGCGGTGGGCATCTCGGTGCTGGAGACGGCGCTGGGCTCGCTCATGGGCCTGGTGCATGCGGGCGCCATTGACCTGGCGACGCTGGTGCACCGGCTGACGGCAGCCCCCGCGGCGCTGCTGGGGCCGCACTTCGCCGACCTGGCCACGCTGCGCGCCGGCACGCCGGCCGACCTCGTGCTGTTCGATCCCAATGAGAAGTGGAAGGTGGACGTGTCGCAATTCGCATCGAAGGGGAAGAACACGCCGCTGGACGGCGTGGAGCTAACGGGCCGGGTGAAGCTGACGGTGGCCCAGGGCCGCATTGCCTACGACGGGGTGACGCGCTGATGCTGACGGCCCACCTGGTACTCGGAGACGGGACGATCTACACGGGACGGTCCTTTGGGGCCGAGGGCACCGCCTTCGGCGAGGTGGTGTTCAACACGAGCATGTCCGGCTACCAGGAGATGTTGACCGACCCCTCCTACGCGGGACAGATCGTGGTGCCAACATACCCGCTCCAGGGCAATTACGGCATAAACGGCGAGGACGCGGAGTCACGCCGCATCCAGGTGTCCGGCTTCGTGGTGCGCGAGCAGTGCCGGACGCCGAGCCATTACAACAGCGAGCGCACGCTGCACGACTATTTGGCCGCAGCCGGCGTGCCGGGAATTTATGGGGTGGATACCCGCGCCATCACCCGGCGCATCCGATCGCACGGCGTGATGATGGGCGCGCTCACCACCGGGAATCCCGGCGAGGCGCTGGAGCGGCTCAAGGCCCTGCCGTCCTATGACGAGGTCAACTTCGTGGATCGTGTAACGGTCGGCGAGGGCTACGCATGGAGCGGCGAAGGCGAAAGGAAGATCGCCGTGGTGGACTGCGGCGTGAAGTACAACATCCTGCGCCTGCTGACTGAGCGGGGCTGCCGGGTCAGCGTCCTGCCGGCAACCGCCAGCGCCGAGGAGGTGCTGGCGCTACGGCCGGACGGCGTCGTCTTCTCGCCGGGGCCGGGCGACCCGGTGCACAACAAGGCCACGGTGGAGACGGCGCGGCGGGTCATCGAGCGGGTGCCGACCCTGGGCATCTGTCTCGGGCACCAGGTCATCGCGCGGGCGCTCGGCGCGGAGACCTACAAGCTCAAGTTCGGCCACCGGGGTGGCAACCACCCGGTACAGGACCTGGCGACAGGCAAGGTGTACATCACGGCGCAGAACCACGGCTATGCGGTGGCGGACGAGGATCTGCCGCAGGAGCTTGTGGTCACGCACCGTAACCTGAACGACGGGACCATCGAGGGTCTGCGCCACCGCGACCTGCCGGTGCGGACCATCCAGTACCACTCCGAGGCCTCTCCGGGTCCCCAAGACAATGAGTACATCTTCGATGAGTTCATGAAGCTGGTGAGTGACGCGTCAGATTGATGTATGATAATGATGCGTAATAATGATGAGGGCATCTGATGCGTACCACGTTGGACATAGATGCAAAGCTGGTCGAAGAGGCCGTTCGGCTTACGGGCGAGAAGAACAAGAGCAAGGCGGTGAGCAAGGCGCTGGAGGACTATCTGTACTGGAAGGCCGTGGAAGGCCTTCGGATGCTCGCCGGCAAGGTGGAGTTTGCGGAAGACTTGGAGCAGATCGAGAAGAAACAAATAGCGCGCGACATGAGGCGGGTTGAACGCGCAACGATGGAGTAACGAGGCCTTGTGGTCATCGTAGACACATCCGTGTGGATCGAATATCTGCGTGCACCCGACTCCGGGCCCGGGCGCGCGCTGGCTGCTCTCCTTGGACGCAGGGAAGCCCTGGTTACGGGTGTGGTCTTGACCGAGCTGGTGCAGGGGGTGAAGCCGGGCCCGCAGCGTGTGGCCATCGCGGACCTCCTGAGGTATATGCCCTATGAGGACTTGAATAAGGACGGGTGGCTTCAGGCCGGAGAACTATCGGCTCAACTGCGGTCGCAAGGATTAACCATGGGCATAGCGGATCTTGTTATCGCTGTCGTCGCACTCCATGGAGCACATGAGGTATACACGCTGGACAAAGACTTCGAGCGTATCCCTGGGCTTCAGCTGTACGAGCCCAGCGCTCGCCTGTAGGAATCTTCGAATTATACGGATCTTATGACAGCTCCAATTCAGAAACCTTCCTCGGTCCTCGTCATTGGCAGCGGGCCCATTGTCATTGGGCAGGCTGCGGAGTTCGACTATGCTGGCACCCAGGCATGCAAGGCCCTGCGGGAGGAGGGTGTGCGGACCATCCTGGTCAACTCCAATCCCGCCACCATCATGACGGATGAGGACATCGCCGACGCGGTCTACATCGAGCCTCTGACGGTGGAGGTCATCGACCGCATCCTGGCACGGGAGCGGCCGGAAGGCCTGCTGCCCACCCTGGGCGGTCAGACGGGGCTGAATTTAGCGGTGGAGCTGCACGATGCGGGCATCCTGGCCAAGCACAACGTGCGGCTGCTGGGGACGTCCATCGAGACCATCAAGAAGGCGGAGGACCGCGAGCTATTCCGCGATCTGCTCAAGAGCATCGGTGAGCCGGTGCCGCCGAGTGAGATTGCCGAGTCGCTGGACGAGGCCATCGCCGTCGGACGCAGCCTGGGTCTGCCACTGGTGGTGCGGCCTGCCTACACCCTCGGCGGCACGGGCGGCGGCTTCGCGACGACCATGGAGCAGCTCGCGGATGTAGCGCGCAGCGGCCTGGCCGCCAGCCCCATCCACCAGGTGCTGATTGAGCGGTCACTGCGTGGCTGGCGGGAGATCGAGTACGAGGTGATGCGGGACAGCGCCGACACATGCATCACTATCTGCAACATGGAGAATTTCGACCCCATGGGGGTCCATACTGGCGACAGCATCGTGGTTGCGCCCAGCCAGACGCTGTCCGACAAGGAGTACCAGATGCTCCGGTCGGCCAGCCTGAAGATCATCCGGGAGCTCGGCATCGAGGGTGGCTGCAACATCCAGTTCGGCCTCTCGCCCAGCCCAGCCGTGGGTGAGGCGCTGCCCGGCGGCACGCCCGAGCCGATGCAGTACGTGGTGATCGAGGTCAACCCACGTGTCAGCCGCTCGTCCGCCCTGGCCTCCAAGGCGACCGGCTACCCAATTGCCCGAGTCGCGGCCAAGATCGCCATCGGCAAGCGGCTGGACGAGATACCCAACGCCGTGACGCAGAAGACCAAGGCGGCCTTCGAGCCGGCCTTAGACTACTGCGTGGTCAAAATTCCCCGGTGGCCCTTCGACAAGTTCGCCACCGGGGACCGCGCCATCGGCACGCAGATGAAGGCCACGGGCGAAGTCATGGCCATCGACCGCAGCTTCGAGGCGGCCCTTCAGAAGGCGGTCCGTTCACTAGAGACCAGCAGCCGGACCCTGCTATGGGAAGACCCCGCGTGGAAAGGCCGCGAGGGTGTGGAGGGTCTGCCATTGCATCCCACGGACCTGCGTCTCTGGGCAATGATGGCGGCGCTTCGCCGCGAGGTCGAGGTCGACGCGCTATCCAAAATTACCCAGGTGGACCCCTGGTTCGTGAATGCGCTGCGCCGGATCGTGGACATGGAGCAGCGGCTGCTGAGCGAGGATCTGATGCGGGACTTGCTGTGGGATGCCAAGCGCATGGGCATGTCTGACGAGGCCATAGCCACGCTGGCGGATCGGCTGCCCGAGCAGGTGCGGGAGATGCGCACGAGCCTCGGAATCCGTCCGGTCTACAAGATGGTGGACACCTGCGCGGCCGAGTTCGAGGCGGTCACGCCCTACTTCTATAGCACCTATGAGCAGGAGAATGAGGCCCTGCCGCTGCCGGGCCCCAGAGCGCTGGTCATCGGCAGCGGGCCGATACGCATTGGCCAGGGGATCGAGTTCGACTACTGCTCTGTCCACGCCGCCTGGGCGCTGGACGCAGCCGGGTACGGCAGTATCATGGTCAACACCAACCCGGAGACGGTCTCCACGGACTTCGATACGAGCGACCGTCTGTACTTCGAGCCGCTGGACGAGGAGAGCATCCGCGACGTCCTGGATAATGAGGCCCGCCCAGGAGAGAACGGGGCGCCGCACTACCCATCTTCCGTGGTGCAGTTCGGCGGGCAGACGGCCATCAACCTGAGCC
>JBJKQC010000313.1:0-6328 GCA_046705745.1 Dehalococcoidia bacterium | reverse complement strand
AAGGATGTCTGGCGAGCGGTCGGCCGGGTCGATGACTTCCAGGTAGGCAGCGTCACAGGGGTGAAATTCAAGAATGCAGAAACGGTCCCCTGGGAGGGCTTCGCAAGCGAAACGTTGGCGTATCTTGAAAGACTGGGCGACACGAGTTTCAGGGCCCTTTCGGCGAACTGCACTCACCTCGGTTGCATTGTTCGTTGGGAACCTGGCCCGCAATTGTTTTTCTGCCCATGTCACGGAGGGACCTATTACAAGGACGGCACCAACGCCGGTGGGCCTCCTCCCAAGCCGCTGGTCAACCTTGCAACGCGTGTAACGTCTGGGCAAGTGGAGGTGCGCACCCATCCCCTCCCAATCACTCGCATCAGCGCAGGGGGGTGAGCATTGCGTTTTTTGTGGCGGACCTGGCGATGGCTCGATACCCGGGGGGGCTTTTCTTCATCTCTCGGGCCTATATTGAAACATCCGGTGCCGCCCGGCGCAGGATGGAGCTATGTGCTGGGAAGCGCGACGCTGACTGCGTTCATCATCCAGGCCGTGACAGGAATAATCCTTGCCACGATGTACATCCCATCCACGGGCAGTGCCTATGATTCCCTGCAACTCATGGACACCGGCGTTCCCCTCGGCGGATTTGTCCGTGCGATGCACGATATGGGTGCCTCGGCCATGGTCGTGCTCATTACAGCGCATGTCATTCGGGTCTTTCTCACAGGGTCTTTCAAGTTTCCCCGGGAACTGAACTGGCTCACCGGGGTCGGCTTGCTTCTTATGACCGTCATCTTGGCCTTTACGGGGCAGCTCCTCCGCTGGGACTCAAATGGGATGGGCTCGCTGTTTATCGCCACGGAAATGGCCGGACGGATACCGCTCATTGGGAGGTTCGTGGGGAGGTTCTTCCTTGGCGGCCAGACCCTTACGGGCATAACGTTGAGCCGCCTTTTCGCCATCCACGTGTTCATCGTGCCCGCCTTTTTCTTCATGCTGTTGGGCATCCACCTGTACCTCGTTCTCCACAACGGCATTTCCGAGCCGGCCGTAAAGGGCCAGCCTGTGGAGCCGGCTCACTATCGCCAGCGCTATGAGGACCTGCTGAAGAAGCGTGGCGTCCCGTTTTGGCCGGACGCTCTATGGCGCGACCTCATCATGGCGACGTTGGTGATAGGAGCCGTCTTGGTCGCTGCTTGGGTAATAGGTCCAACACAGCTATCCCAGCCTCCAGACCCAACGGCAACCCAAGTGAAGCCACGGCCCGATTGGTACTTCATTTGGATCTACGCAATGCAGGCAATTGTTCCTCATACGATGGAGCCGTACATTATTATTCTCTTGCCCACCGGTATCTTCGTCATCTTGCTCGCGATCCCGTTCATAGGGATGCGCGGGGACCGGGCGCTCAGCCGCAGGCCATGGACAGTGGGTGTGGTGGCGGGCACGCTGGTGGCTGTGGCGCTGTTTACCTTTGCCGGCTATACAGCCCCGTGGACCCCCACCTTCCGTCCGCAACCACTCTATGCTCTTACTAGTAGCTCGGGACAAGTCAGCGCGGCGGCCCTCCGTGGACAGGAGTTGTTTCAAGACCATGGCTGCATCATGTGTCACAGCTTCGACGGCGTAGGTGGACTGTACGGGCCGGACTTAACACACGTTGCCCAACAGCTGCCTGAGGCGACCATCAAGACGCGTATCAACAAGGGATGGCGTGAGGATATGCCGGCTTTTCAGAGAACCCTGACAGCCACTCAAGTGGATGATATCGTCCAGTTCCTTGAAACGAGCCAAAACCAACAAAACCCATAGGCCGCATGCCTGAACTCCTGGCCTTCGCCACCATGCTACTGGCAGCCGTGTTCCTGTCCGGCGTCGCCAACCGCAGCGTGCTCTCCACCTCGATACTGTTCCTTGTGGGAGGGGTCGTTCTCGGATCTGGTTTTGGGCCGACGGTTTCCAATCAGGCCGTGTCGCTTGTCGCTGAATTAGCTCTGTTCGCGGTACTTTTCACGGACGGCATGCGTGCGAGCCTTCCCGACCTAAAGCAAGCCTGGCGTCTGCCTGGTCGAGCGCTGCTATTCGGATTACCTCTGACCCTTATGGGGACGGCCTTGCTGGCTCATTTCATAGCCGGAGAGAATTGGCTTTTCGCTCTGCTCATCGGCGCGATTCTCTGCCCGACCGACCCGGTGTTGGCATCGGCCATCGTTGGGCGCGAAGAGGTGCCCGCGCGTCTGCGCCATCTACTCAACGTGGAAAGCGGCGTGAACGATGGGATTGCTCTTCCTCTGGTCATCGTGCTGATGAGCGTTGCAGGTTCAGGTACGTCTCACTTCGGCCTGCTCGCTGGAGAAGTAGGTGGAGGGATCGGCATTGGCATAGTCGTACCCTGGCTCGCAATACGTGCTGGGGAGCTGCGCCTCTTCTCTGCTACTGCCGCTTATGAACCGCTCTACGGGTTCGCTATAGGCCTTCTACTGCTGGGTATTGCCACTGTGACGCACCTGAACCAATTCCTGGCCGCCTTCATTGGGGGCAGCACCATTGCCACCATCGGGCCCGAGGTGCGCGGAAATTTTCATCGGTTCGGAAATCTCGTCGCGGAGCTGCTGAAGCTGGGCGCCCTCATGCTGTTCGGCACGCTCATTTCAGTGCAGCTTCTATCGGAGATATCGATAGGTGGATATGGATTCGCTGTACTCACACTGCTTTTCGTGCGGCCTGTGGCAATGGCCCTCGCCCTATTGCGGAGCCGGCTGTCATACAGAGAACGCCTGGTCGTGGGGTGGTTTGGACCGAAGGGGTTCGCATCTGTCGTCTTTGGGCTTCTGGTCCTCAGTGCGGGCCGGTCTGGGGGCCTAGACCTGGCTCAGGCGCAGATGACCTTTCATTTGATAGCCGTGGTTATTGCCGGTTCGATTCTCGCTCACTCCTCCACAGATACGTTAATGGCCCATTGGCTGGCACAACGCCCTAGGTCCGCCAGCGGAGACCCATGCGCCAGCTAGGGCTTGCTCGGGCCCTCGTTCTGCAACATGCCTCTATGATTCACCAAATTGATCATCAATAGGTCAGGACCAGGCATGGCCAACGCCATCGGATTCCAGACATTATTCGGCCAGACGCCCCAAGTGTCCGATCAACCCAGGGGTGTCAGCGGTGATTTTGTCGTATACAACTTCTTGACAAACGCCAGTGCCGTCGGCGCCTGTGCCCTTAACAAGGGCACCGCTGACCAGAAGAGGTAGTCGGCACCAGGTTGAATACGTCGCTCGGGTTTAACCCTATCGAACGGGACGTCTGTCCGAAAGCTTTCATCAGGTGCAATCGCCGCTTTTTCTTGCACTGCAGTCTGACCTTCCGTGGAGAGCCACCAATTGATGAATAATTTGGTGGCGTTTGGGTGAGGGTAGTTCCTGGCCACTGTCAAAGCGTCCTCGCCGCCTCCAACGTTTATCTCTCCTTGGCCGGCGATGTCGTATTTGCTCCCAATCGGAGAACCTTTCTCAGCTAGCAGGTCAGCTTGCCTACTCGCGCCTCCCAACAACACGCCCAAGGCTGCGGAACCGTTTGCAAGATCGTTCGCAATTGTCTGGCGATTCGTGCTAAATCTGACATCCATGTCCAATATGAATTTGGTCAACCATCCATCCCCCATACTACGATGGAGATACGCGCCCACATACGGTCCTCCGGATCCGTCCGGGGAACTGGCTATGATCTTCCCCTTCCATTGGGGGTTCAAGATGTTCGCTGGCGATTTAATTGTCGCCAGCTCTTGTGGAGTAACTAGGTCTTTGTTGTAGTAGACCACCATCGGGCCTGGCTGAGCGCTGCCCGCGAACAGTAGGGCATACTCGTTCTGGCTATCTCCCCACCAAACGTGGCCTTGCCGCCAATGTGTTGGCTGTACCACGTCAGGCAATAGCAGAGGTTTTACGGGCGCAAGGGCATGATTGGGCATCAGTACTGAGGTAAAAGTCCCTCCAGCCCCTGCCATGATGACATCGGTTTCAAAGCTGCCGGCCTTTTGTGCTGCGACAATCTTTGGGCCTATCTCGTGCCCGATACCAGTTGAAACCACGGTATAGATGCCGAATTCTTTGCTGAATAAGGCGATCACCGGTTGATAAGCAAGCGCCGCAGTACCAGCAAGTACCACATTGAGCTGCCCCTCTTTTTGGGCTGCCTTAATAAGAGCTGTCCATTGTTGATTGACAGCTGTCGGTTCCGTTATAGGGTCGGGCATGGGGATTAGCGCACCTGAGGATGTTGTGGGCGCTTCGGCTGTGGCCATAGGGGAGGTGGCTTCGGTATTGGCTAATTGTGCATACGCCACCAGTCCAGCGACAGTCAGGAGTAGCACAGTACGATAGAGTAACGTCATGCCATTAATCCCCAATTGTGAACTCATTCAACGCTTTGATATACCACTGGGAATTTCATGGATTTGAACTGTGGCCAGAACTGCCACGGCGCTGGAAGGCAGTGCGGCTAGCTAGGCACAACGAGGCAGTACCACGACGGAGAGTTGCATCTCTGCGGCCAATGGTACAGTCCATGCATCATCGCCTGACTTTCCAGCGCATGCGAAGATTGTCGGACACTCTCTGCCTACGGTCGAAATACCGGTCTTATACAGCCTTCCTCTTTGTTCTTGAACATCTCGTACCCACGCGGCGATTCTTCCAGGGAAAACCGATGGGTGACCAAGAACGACGGATCGAGCTTGCCTTGCTCCACCAACTCCATCAGCCGCGCAACGTACCGCTGGCCGTGCTGCTGCGCTGACCGTATGGTGAGCCCCTTGTTCATGACCGCACCCATGGGAAATTTGTCCGTCAGTCCATACACGCCCAGGACGGAGACTACGCCACCCTTTCGGCAGGCGATGATTGCCTGGCGTAGCGCAGGCGCGCGATCGCACTCCAAGCGAACGGCCTGCATGGCAACATCGTATGCATAGTCAATACCCGTCCCGTGTCCCTCCATGCCGACGGCATCGATGCAAGCATCAGGGCCACGGCCACCCGTCAGTTCCTTGAGTGCTTCTTGGACGCTGTCGACCTCCATGTAGTTGATGGTCTCCGACCCCACGCGCTCCCTGGCCAAACGCAGCCTTTCTGGGAAACGGTCTATTGCGATCACCCGTCCCGCTCCCAAGGTGAACGCGCTATGCTGGGCCAGAAGGCCCACGGCCCCACATCCCCAGACCGCCACGGTCTCACCGGGCTTGATGTCGCAGAACTCAGCCCCCATGTAACCGGTCGGCACGGCGTCAGAGAGAAACAGCGCCTTCTCATCTGGCACGTCTTCGGGAACACTGAAGCAGTCGTTGTCGGCCAGCGGCACGCGTATAAACTGCGCGTGTGCCCCCGCGTACCCGCCAAAAGCGTGCGTGTACCCGTAGATACCCGCAGTCGCATACCCAAGCGCCGGTTCCTGGAGCTCCCAGTTAGGATTGGTGTTGTCACAGAGGGAATAGAGGCCATGGTCGCAATACCAGCACGTACCGCAGACGACGAAGGAAGGCACTACCACCCGGTCCCCAGGCTTGACCCTCTTTACCTCCGGGCCGACCTCCATCACCTCACCCATGAATTCGTGGCCTATCACGTCGCCTCTCCGCATAGTGGGGAGGTACCCATCGATAAAGTGCAAGTCCGAACCGCAGGCAGTAGAGAGCGTTACACGCAAAATGGCGTCGTGCGGGTTGAGAATTTTGGGGTCCGGGACCGTCTCGACACGCAGGTCATTCACGCCGTACCAACAGAGCGCTCGCATAATCTCTCCTGTGTCTGGCCGGAGCTAACGGTCCATCCTGGCGACCACCTGTGGCCCCGTTGCAGCATTTTGCTGTGGCGTATCGGGATGGGTATTTGCGCCACGTCGGAGGTAGTTAACCGCTAGTGGGATCCACGCTTTCTCCCCTCAGGCTGACCCTCAGTTATCGGGATCTCACCGGTTTCCAAGAGACTCTTGAAGCGATGCAACCCTTGGGTGGCGAGCAATCGAGGCCCGGCTCCAATGGCTTTCATGATGCGCCTTCCGAACCTGCCTCCGGGTGGGTCAAAGTGAAAGTGGAGGGTTAGCTCCGTCCCCCAGTCTCCCGGCGCCGGCCGGAACAGCACTGAGCCCCCGTTGGCAACCATCCCGCTGGGTAAGGACGCCCAGCGTAAAAACTCACCCGGTCTATCCTCTGTGTACCGTGCATCCCATTCGATCGTCCGCCTCGGGAGCGCCCGCATCACCCAGTGCGTCCGACCATCACCTGCATCTGTGACCTCGGCGAAGCGGCCCATGGCGAGCGACAAGTTCCGCGGCTCACGCCAGGCGCGGT
>JBJKQC010000312.1:0-2613 GCA_046705745.1 Dehalococcoidia bacterium | reverse complement strand
ACTTCGGCACGGTGCAGGAAGTGCTGGTGGACGGCTACTCGCGGGGCCGCAGCGGCGACGCCGGCCGCTGGCAGGGCCGCACGCGCACGGACAAGCTGGACTTCTTCGAATCCCCAGAGCCCGCGCCGTCGGAGGCCACCGGCCCCGGCTTGCTGGGTCGCCTCGTCGACGTCCGCATCACCAAGACGTCGCCCTGGTCGCTACAGGGGCGGCCGGCGGGCGCGCCGGCGCCGGTGGGCGGCCCGTAGAGCCTTACGCTCTAGTGTTCACCCCATAGAGTCCAGCATTCGCATCATCTATTGGCAAGATGTATCCTATGGATTACATTTTGGCTAATGGAGATCCGCCAGACCGAAGCCTATGCTTTGTGGTTTGATTCGCTTCGGGACACGCGAGCGCGGGCGCGTATCGATATTCGCATACGACGGCTATCCCTCGGGAATCCAGGCGATGTGAAGCCTGTAGGCGAGGGTGTATCGGAACTCCGAATCGATTATGGGCCAGGCTACCGAGTGTATTTCCTCCAGAAAGGGAAAACGTTGGTGATCCTGTTGGCGGGCGGGAACAAAGATACGCAGGACAGGGACATCAAGACGGCGCTGGAACTAGCTCGGGAGATATAGGGGGAGGCGCAATGCAAGAAATACAGACCCGGCCCTGGGATGTGACGGAGCATTTGGAAACGGCGCAGGAGATAGCCGCTTACCTGGAAGCAGCGCTGGAGGAAGGTGATCCACAACTGATTGCAGCCGCAGTGGGGGATGTCGCTCGGGCGAGAGGAATGTCCCTGATCGCCGAAGAGGCCGGGATCAGGAGAGAGAGTCTTTACAAGACGCTGTCGTCTGAGGGTAACCCAGAATTCGCCACAGTGCTTAGAGTGCTGCACGCCCTGGGCTTCCGGCTACAGGTTAAGGAGAACCACATGGCCACCTCTCATCTGGGGCATAGCAAGTCCATTGCGGAAAAGGCCTACGAGGTCGCCCGCACAGAGTTCAAGGGCCGATCGTTCAGTAGGGCCGAACTTTACGAGGCCACGGTACGCCGTTACGGCGACATCAAGAATGAGAGTTTCCTGACGGCGGATTGGTCCATCAACCAAAAATCCGGCTCCATCCGTCGAAAAAATGGGAAACCCTATAAGCGTCATACCTTTCTTTTCAAACGTCCTGATGGCGACTTTGAGCTTTACACCCCTAATCTTCCCGGCTCTCCGCAGTAGCAAGTCGAGTGCGGGATGTTGGCACTGCCGTGCTCGTAACTGAACTCCTGGTCATCTGCCATCTTGGGGCCAGGATCTACCCGCCGCTCCCGTTAGCCAGGTCCCGCAGCGCCAGCACGGTCTTCCAGTTGCGCGTTGTCGCCGGGACCTTCAGCTTCTGCTCGAAGAGGCCGTTAGTGAGCTTGGTGCGGCCGTAGCCGTTGGGGCAGTGAAGGTAGACCGCCGCGCCGCACGCCAGCCATTCGTCGTCGCCGCCAAGCTCTGGGCGGATGGCGGAGAGGCGCTCGGGCGTGGGCATTTCGCTGAGGAAGGTAACGTGGAGCTTAGCGAGGTCGATGTCCTGCCGCGACAGAAAGGGGTTCTCGGCCGAGACCCGGTCCATTTCACCGGCAGACCGCAAGAGTATCGTTACGTCATGGCCGAAGCGGGCCTCGATCATCTGGTGGATGCGTAGCGCGAGCCCGCCGCTGTCGTCTGTATCACTGGCGAAGGCAACGTTCCCGCTCTGGAGGTAGGTGGCCACGTGGAGAAGGCCCAGCTCCTCGAAGCCGGCCTTGAGGGCGGGCATGGCGAGGCGGTTGTGGCTGCCTAGGTTGATCCCGCGAAGCATGGCGATGTAGCGTTGCATCCTCATACCCGTCGGCCTTCGCCCACCGTCCCGGCGTGCTGTCCCAGGTGCGCGTGGTCGCCGCCACTCTCCGTCTCTCTGCTCGAAAAGCCGTTGGCGAATTGGGCCTGTCTGCCGATCGTCGCTGCGACTTGCAGTCGTGGCTGCGTCGCGATTAGATGCCGGCTATCCCGTGGACCGTAAACGCCAAGACCCAGGCCACGATGAAGATGGGGCCTGCCAGAGGGAGGCGGTCGCCACCAGGCGCTTCGGGGTTATGCCGCGATACGTTGTACATCCACCCGAAAATCCCCAGCGCCACCAGGGCCGCGGAAATTGCGACCAGACCCAGGCCAAGACCAATGGCGGCGCCTAGAACAGCCCAGGTGATCAGTGAGTCTGCCGCCTTGCTGAACCAAGGCACCGTCGCCGTGGCGTTCCGCTGTTTTCGACGTGGTGCCCGTCTTGATCGCATTGCACAACTCCCATTGAGTGGAGCCCTACTTTCATGAGGAGCAGGCCGCAAGGCCTTACCGGAAGGACCTGTGTCAGTATAACGGCAACCGGCCCCTCTCGCGCGGCTTCGTGTTGGTCAGCCAGCCCGCCAGCTCCGTTGCAGAGTGGGCCGAGGCATCCTAAGTTCCCAGGGCTTGAGATTTCTCACCGTTTGTGACTGTGCTTCACAAAGTCGGGTTGGCGGTAGCGCCGTCCCGCGTTAGACTCTCGCCCGTGATCCACCGCTGGCACGGCACTATCGAGCTTATCCAACGCGCCCTCGAAGAGGACG
>JBJKQC010000311.1:0-14437 GCA_046705745.1 Dehalococcoidia bacterium | reverse complement strand
ACACCCCCCTCCACGTGCCGGCGTAGAGCGTGGCCGGGGCCTTCGGATCGAGCACCAGGGAGTCGTATAGGGGGACTTTCGTCGGGAGGCCCTGGTTGATGGCTTGCCACGATGCGCCCCCGTCAGTGCTCTTGAACACCCCGCTCTGTACAGTGCCGGCGTAAAGGGTGGCAGGGGACTGGGGGTCCAGCGCCAGGGAGTTGACTTCGATACGCACCAAGCCCTGGTTCGCGGCAACCCAGTGTCCCTGAAAGGCTGGCGTTGGTGTCGAAGTCGGCATTGCCGTCGCGAACACCGCTGGCGTTGGTGTTGCGGTGGGTGCCGCAGGTGGTGGCGTCGGCGTCGCGGTTGGAGGGAACGTGGGTGTTGGTGTTGGCGACGCCGTGCATGCGCCCGCCAGCAGGATCAGAACGACCGCCACGCGGATACCGAGGAGCCCCTGGGTGAAGCTGTGTGCCCTTTCTGTCATTCGCTCCTCCACCGTTCGATCCGCATAGTTACTGCAAGCAGAGCTCGCAATAATAGGTCCGGGCTAGTCCTCTTTTACTAAAGACGCGCTGACTTGCCGAAAAGTTCCCACGTTTCAACCCACTTTCGCAACCACTTTCGCCGCCCCTCGCCCGCATTTCCCCCAACGCCCGTCCGGCAAGCCGGCCACGGGCGACCTTAAGCCTCCGTCGGACAACGGCTCCCGTGCCATCCGCCCCTCGCTCACTGTCGCGTAACATGCTATGATAAGAACATATGTATTCCTTCTTAGCCCCCACTTCAATCGACAGGCGGTCTTCCGGGAACATGTCAGGGTTGGTGACACAGGCGCGGTCCTGCCGGACATGCCAGGCGCAAATGCCACGCCCGCTCTGGGCCTGTTGTGCTTGAGGAAAAAATTCACGCATCGCCGCGCATCACAAAGCCTCTGCGCCAGGCCATGGCCACGTGTAGCGCCACGGGGTGTTGCGCTTGCTGCGGGTTTGCTTCGGCCTTGCTGCGGGTTTGCTTCGGCCTTGCTGCGGGTATTTTGCGGGTTTGCTTCGGCCTTGCTGCGGGTATTTTGCGGGTTTGCTGCGGCCTGCTTCGCATGCTGCTGCGGGTCTGCTTCGCTTCGGAGGTGTCCATGACGTGGCCAGCATTCGGATAGCCGAGCTCCCTGTGTACGGTTGGGGATGGGGTGGCCCGCTCACTGCTTACTGCTTACTGCCTACCACCCACCCGCCCGGCTGCCGGCCGCTGGTATACTCGTCAACGTCCATCCCGTAGCGGCGGACCTCGCGTCCGCCCAGTCTCATGAGGTGAGCCATGCCAGCAGACGCCAGCGTGATCAAGTTCGGGACCGACGGATGGCGCGCGCTCATTGCCCGCGACTACACCTTCGATAACGTCCGCCTTTGCACGGAGGGCGCGTGCCGCCTTCTGGAAGCCGAAGGTAAGGCCGGCCGGGGCATCGTCATTGGCTACGACACGCGCTGGGGCTCACCGGAGTTCGCCGAGGAGGCCGCCCAGGTCACTGCCGCCCATGGCATCAAGACGTACCTGTCGGACCGGGTCGTGCCGACGCCCGTGGTCAGCTACAACGTCCTCCACCACAAGGCCGGCGGAGGCATCGTCATCACCTCCAGCCACAACTCGGGCCTCTGGAACGGCTTCAAGTACAAGCCGGACTACGCCGGCAGCGCCACTCCCGAGATCGTGGAGCAGTTGGAGCGGCACATCCGGGAGGCGGGCGCGGAGGGCGTGGACCGGACCGTGCCCCTGAAGAAGGCCGAGACAGAGGGCCTGGTGGTGCGCACGGAGATGGCCCCGCCCTACCTGGAGAACCTGGCCAAGGCGGTCGACCTCGACGCGATCCGCGACGCCGGCCTGCGCATCGGCGTGGACGCCATGCACGGCGCCGGCGGCGGCTACTTCCGCAGGCTCATCAGCGGCGGCAGGACCAACCTGACCGAGATGCGCGGTGAGCGCAACCCAGCCTTCCCCGGCATGGGCCAGCCGGAGCCTATCGCCCCCAACCTTGGCCCCAGCATCGCCGCGGCCAAGCAGGGCAAGTTCGATGTCGTCGTGGCCAACGACGGCGACGCCGACCGCCTCGGTCTCCTGGACGAGGGCGGTCGGTTCATCAGCACGCTGCAGACCTTCTCACTGCTCTGCCTGCACCAACTCGAAGTCCGCAAGCAGCGCGGCCCCCTGGTGCGGTCCCTAACCCAGAGCGCCATGATCGACAAGCTCGGCGCGCTCTACGAGGTGCCTGTCCACACCACCGCGGTGGGGTTCAAGTTCGTCGGACCAGTCATGATGCAAACGGACGCTCTGGCCGCGGGGGAAGAGAGCGGCGGATACGCCTTCCGCGGCAACATCCCGGAGCGCGATGGCATCCTCAGCGGCCTGTTGTTCCTGGACCTGATGGTGCAGACGGGCAAGCGCCCTTCCGAGCTGGTGAAGATGCTGTACGAGCGGGTCGGCCCGCACTTCTACGACCGCCTGGACGTCGACCTGCCCGCCTCGACGCCCAAGCCGGACGTGGCCAAGCTGGCCGCCAAGCCGCCGGACAAAATTGCCGGCCTCCGCGTGGAGAGGACCGACACCACCGACGGCTGCCGGTACGTCCTGCAGGACGGCTTCTGGGGGTTGATACGGCCCTCCGGGACCGAGCCGCTGCTGCGCATCTACGCCGAGGGCGACTCCGCCGAGCGCGTGACCGACATGCTCGCCGAGCTCCGCTCCATCGCGGGCGTCTAGCAGCCCGTCGCAAGGCCGACGCAGCGGCAGCCCACCCAGTGCCAGCCCATTGCGCCCGACAAGCAAAGGGACGGGCGTGACACCCGTCCCTTTGTTAACAAGGCCAATACCAGGACGAAGGAACTACCGCTTGGTGTACTGCGGAGCCCGCCGCGCACGCTTGAGGCCGTACTTCTTGCTTTCCTTGATGCGAGAGTCGCGCGTCAAATAGCCGTGCTTCCGAAGCTCCCGCTTGAGGGTTGGGTCGGCCACCAGCAGCGCCCGGGCGATCCCGTGCCGCAAGGCGTCCGCCCAGGCGGAAATGCCCCCGCCTTCGATCTTGGCCACCACGTTGAACCGGTTCGCCGCCGCAGGAATCGTGTCGAAGGGCATGGTGGCTCGCTTACGCCAGTCCACCCACGGCAGCGCCTCCTCGATGGGCTTGCCATTCACGACGACAGTCCCGCTGCCGCCGGGGTACAGGCGGACTCTTGCAATGGCCGTCTTGCGCTTGCCGGTCCCGTAGTAGTAGCTCTGGGTGGTCGTCATTTAGCTCTTCTCTCCGTCGGAAGCATCCTCCTCGGATGCCGGTTGCTCTTGGGCTTCAGTCTCCTCCGCCTCTGCCGCGGCGGACTCCTCCGCTTGCGCTTCAGCGGCCTCGGCCTCTGCCGCTTGGGCCTCTAGCGCCGTCGCGGCGTTGGTGGTCTCTTCGACCGCTGCCGCCTCCTTCTTGGCAGCAGCACGCCGCGCCCGAGTGCGGGAGGCGGCGGCAGGCGCTTGCTTGGGCTTGCCCTGACCAGCGTTGACCTGCGCCTCGTGCGGGTGTGTGGCGGTCCGATAGACCTTCAGCCTGCGGAACATGTCGCGCCCGAGGCGGTTGCCGGGCAGCATCCCCTTCACGGCGCGCTCGATGACCCGCTCAGGGAACTTGTTCAGCATCTCCTCCAGCGTCTGGCTTCGGAGATGACCAACGTACCCGGTGTGCCGGTAGTAGGTCTTCTGCGTCAGCTTGTTGCCGCCTACGCCCACCTTGGCCGCGTTCACGACGATCACGAAGTCGCCGGTGTTCTGATGGCGGCTGTAATTGGGCCGGTGCTTGCCCTGCAGCAAGTTCGCCACGCGTGACGCCAGGCGGCCGAGCCGCTCGCCCTCCGCGTCGATGACGTGCCACGTAGGCTTCAGCTCAGCAGTCTTGGTGTGTTTGGTGATCCGTTGCAGCTGCATGGCTCTCCGGTCGAAACCCCCGATACTTCACTTGCCGCAAGCAGAGGCCCCCTGGTGGGAGTACTCGCTCGGCGGCGCCTTGCTTCTCACTGTCCGCCAACGTTTTGAACGCAGCGGTGGTCATTCTCCCTGTCCCGACCTCCAGCACCGCGGCGGCAGTCCTCCGCACCTGCTGGGGAAGGAAGGCATTTGCCTCCAAGTCCAAGTAGACTTCGTCTTGCCACCCGCAGGAGCGTCGCGCCTCCGCCCGAAACATCCTGCGCACCGTACTCTTCCCGTCCGGTAGGCGGCCAGAGAACGGGGCGAAGTCCCGCTCGCCCACGAGGTAGGCCAGCGCTTGGGACATCGCGCTCACGTCCAACTGGCGGCCCACCACATGGGCGAACCGCCGGCGGACCGGCGACCGGACGCTCTCCACCAGCGTGTACCGGTACGCCCTTGCGGTTGCCTGGCGCCTGGGATCGAACCCGGGCGGCGCCTCGCAAGCCGCCACTACCGCTATATCCTCCGGCAGGTAGTAGTTCAGGCCTGCCTGAAACCGTTCTACCCCCAGAATACTTTCCGTGTCGAACGCCGCCACTTGCCCGAGGGCATGCACGCCGGCGTCCGTTCTTCCCGCTCCCTTCAAACGGGGCCTCGCCCCGGTCAAGTGCTCCGCTGCCCGCTCTACTTCCGCCTGTACGGAGGGCGCGTCGGGTTGGAGTTGGAACCCCGCATAGGCTGTCCCATCATATTCCAAGACAAGCGCTATGCGCCTGGCCATGGCGTGCTCCGAAGCTACACCAACTCCAGCATCGCCATGGGCGCGGCGTCGCCCTTCCTCGGCATGAGCTTCACCATGCGAGTATAGCCGCCCGGCCGGTCCGCATAGCGCGGGCCGACCTCGTCGAAAAGCTTGCTGACTGCTTGCTTGTCAGTCAACAACGCCAAAGTCTGGCGGCGGTCATGAATGGAGCCGCCGCGTCCCTTGGTGATCACCCGCTCAGCCAGCTTCCGGGCCTCGCGGGCCTTGGCCTCCGTCGTCGTAATGCGCTCGTGCTTGAGGAGCTCTGCCACCAGATTCTGGAGCAGGGCCTCCCGGTGCTCAGTCCGACGGCCTAGTGTCCGTCCTTCGACTCGGTGCCGCATGGCCGCTACTCTCCTTCGTCCTCATCGCTATCATCGTAGCCGGACGCGACCCCGACGGCCTCGTCTTCGGCCTCCTCCGCCTCACCACCCTCTGTTGCCTCTGCCTGCAAGCCAGGGTGGTGGATGCCGATTTCGCTCAGCTTCTGGTCCAGCTCCTCTAGAGACTTCTCCCCAAAGTTCCGTATCCGCAGTAGATCGCCCCGGCTCCTCTCGAGGATCTCCCCAACCTTGTGAATCGACGCCCGCTTGAGGCAGTTAAGCGTCCTTGCGGTGAGGTTCAAGCTCTCTACCGGGCGGTTGTACTCGGAAGCAGGAATCGCGGCGGCCCACGACGGCCGGTCACTGTCGGTCGCATCGCTCTCAGACAGCGCCGAGAACCGGAAGAAGTGCTCCACTAGCTCCTTGGCCGCCTGCCGGACTGCCTCGGTAGGCGTAATAGCCCCGTTGGTCCAGATTTCCAGCACCAGCCGCTCGAAGTCGGTCTGCTGGCCCACACGCGTGTGCTCGACTGTGTAGTTCACCTTCCGTACAGGCGTAAAGATGGCGTCTACCGGCAGAACGCCTATGGGCAGTCCGGCGGTGCTAGAAGCCGGCTGGTACCCAGAACCTTGCTCTACATTCATCTCCATCACCAGCCGGGCATCCGGTCCATCCAGAGTGGCGATGTGCAACTCGGGGTTCACGATCTCGAAGTCGGAGGAGGCCATGATATCGCCCGCGCGCACTTCTCCAGGTCCCTGCACTTCTAGGCGCAACTTGCCCGGCCTGCTGCTCAAGGAGCGAAGGTTGATGGCCTTCACATTGAGCAGAATGTCCACCACGTCCTCTTTCACGTAGGGAATGGTGGAGTATTCGTGCTCGACTCCCTCGATTCGCACCCAGTTCACCGCGATCCCCTGGATCGAACTCAGCAGCACACGGCGCAGGGGGTTGCCGAGCGTCATGCCGTACCCACGCCGGAGGGGTTCTACAACGAAGACGGCGTGAGTCTCTCCTCCCTCCACGGTCCGGACCGAGGCGGCCGGCACCTGTGCCAGATCCAGCGTGGGGTCACGAGACTCGTCATAGCCAAAGTCCAACATGATTCAACACTCTTCCTTCGTGCGAGTGCACACACCGCCTGTACAACACTCTAGCGGGAGTAGAACTCCACGATGAGACGCGTTTCCACCCGCGTATCGATATCGTCTGCTTCGGGGTTTCTCAGGACGCTGACCGTCAGCGCATTCCTATCTACCTCCAGCCAGGCCGGAATGGTCCGTTGTCCGACGGAGCGGACGGCATCCTGGGAGAAAGGCTTTTCCTTGCTAGCGCCCTTCCAGGTCAACACATCACCGGCGCGCACCCGGTATGAGGGTATGCTGACCTTGCGGCCGTTCACCGTGAAATGGCCGTGCAACACCCACTGGCGCGCCTGCGCACGCGAATCGGCAAAGCCGACGCGGTAGACGACGTTGTCCAGCCTTCGCTCCAGCAGTTGCAGCAGGTTGGTGCCCGTCGCGCCTTGCACCTTGCGGGCGTCCGAGAAGTAGTTACGAAACTGCCGCTCAAGCACGCCGTACATCTGGCGGGCCTTCTGTTTCTCACGAAGCTGCAAGCCCCAGTCCGATACGCGGCGGCGGCGCGGCTGATGGTCGCCTGGCGTTTTGCGCCGCTTCTCCACGCTGCACTTGGGCGTGTAACAGCGCGCTCCCTTCAGGAAGAGCTTCTCCCCAGCGCGCCGACATTGTCTACAAACTGCTCCCGTGTATCTTGCCATGCTGCCTCAATTACACCCGGCGCCGCTTGGGAGGCCGGCAGCCGTTGTGCGGAATAGGGGTGACGTCACGAATGCTGGTGACGGTGAGCCCGCTTGTCTGCAGGGCGCGAATCGCGGCTTCCCGTCCCGCGCCTGGACCGCGGACAAAGACCTCCACCTGACGGAGCCCATGCTCCATGGCCTTGCGAGCAGCCGTTTCCGCCACACGCTGGGCGGCGAACGCCGTGCTCTTGCGCGCGCCCTTGAAGCCAGCGGCCCCACCGCTGCCCCAAGAAAGCACATTGCCTTCCGGGTCAGTCAGCGATACCAGCGTGTTGTTGAAGGTAGAAGTGATAAACACCTTACCGCGCGGAACAAATTTCCGCTCCCGGCGTCTGGTCCTCGTCCTGTTGGCTCTTGCCACGGTCCCTCCTCGATCTCAGCGGCAGGCCGCTGAAAGTGGCTACGATTACTTCTTCAGCACACGACGCTTGCCGGCCACTGTCCTACGCGCTCCGCGCTTGGTGCGCGCGTTCGTCTTCGTGCGCTGGCCATGCACGGGCAAGCCTCGCCGGTGGCGCAGACCGCGGTACGAGCCAATGTCGATGAGCCGGCGGATGTTGTCTTGGACCTCTCGGCGAAGGTCACCCTCGACCAGGTACTCCTTGTCCACGATCTCCCGGATCCGCGTTAGCTGTTCCTCGCTTAACTCGTTCACCCTCGGATTGCCCACAACATTGGCGCGGTCCGTAATACGGCGCGCTAAGTTCGGGCCGATGCCATAGATGCGGCGAAGCGAAATCTCCACGCGCTTGTTGTCC
Organism: Dehalococcoidia bacterium; assembly: GCA_046705745.1. GTDB lineage: Bacteria > Chloroflexota > Dehalococcoidia > Lucifugimonadales > Australimonadaceae > JBJKQC01. The sequence goes on along the minus strand of JBJKQC010000311.1, from coordinate 6,814 downwards.
GGGATATCAACGCCTGCTACACGTGCCATGGCTTCACCCTATCCTTGACGCTGTGCGTGCCGAGGGTTCGAACACACAATCCGGATGGTCCGGCCTCGCCGGATCTGACGACATTTATCACAACGTGGCTTCACGGACGCACGGACGCGCATGCCACACTCTCCTTCCTGTCCACACACTTCATTTGCCAGAGGGTCGGGCACGAGACATCGCCTCGTTCTGCGGGCGGCCTCATTTGCACTCCATCCTCCCGGTGGAAATCCTCACCACACTACCTGAATCGATACGTGATCCTGCCTCGGGTGAGGTCGTACGGCGAAAGCTCCACTAGCACTCGATCGCCAGGCAGCACGCGGATGAAGTGCATCCGCATCTTGCCGGAGACATGGGCCAGCACCTCGTGCCCATTTGCCAACTCAGCCCTGAAGGTCGCGTTGGGCAATGCCTCGACGACGGTGGCCTCTACCTCGATAGATTCTTTCTTCGCCATACGTCTAGCGGCGTCGCCGCTTAGTCCTCCACTAGGGTGGTAATCACCGGCTCGCCGTCCGTGACGATCGCTGTGTGCTCAAAATGCACGGACTTACTGCCGTCGGCGGTCACCACCGTCCAATCATCATCGAGCAATCGAGTCTCGTGCGTGCCCAGGTTGACCATTGGCTCAATGGCGATTGCCATTCCGGCGCGCAGCAGCGGCCCACGTCCCGGCATTCCGAAATTCGGCACCTGCGGTTCTTCGTGGAGACGCCGACCAATGCCATGGCCGACGTACTCGCGCACGATGCCGTAGTCGCCGCGCCTTTCGATTTCCGCTTGCACGGCTGCCGAGACGTCTCCGATGCGATTCCCGGCGCGCACCTGCCTAATTCCCGCGTACAGGCTCGCCTCGCCGGTCTCCAGCAAGGCAACCAACTCCGGCCCTACTTTCCCCACGGCCACGGTGATGGCCGCATCGCCGTACAAACCGCCGACAATGGCCCCAAGGTCCAAGCTCACGAGATCACCCTCGCAAATAACAGTATCGCCCGGGATCCCGTGAACGATTTGGTCGTTTATCGACACGCACAAGGTGGCCGGAAACCCCCGGTAGCCTTTGAATGCGGGCTTGCCACCAAGCGCAACGATCTCCCGTTCGGCTATGCGGTCAAGCTCACGAGTAGTGATGCCTGGCTGGACCGCCGCACGTAGCACTTTGTGCGTCTTACCCACGATCTGCCCTGCCTGGAACATCAGGTCAAGCTCTTCGCGGGTCTTCACCGTCACACCGTTGCCTTGTTGGCTAGAGGCGAGGCCGCGCACTGCATGCATTCTGCTTTGTATATTCATTGACAAACGCTTATTTTAGCGGAAATCTCGCCATTCGGCAAAGGCTGCTTCAGCCACTTACGGCCCTTAACAGGTCCTCGGTCACCTTCTCTACGGGCTGCTGACCGTTGATTTTCACCAGCTTGCCCTGCCGCTCATAATACCCAACCAACGGCGCCGTCTGCCGGCCATAGGTCTCCAGCCGCGCCCTCACGACCTCCGGCTTGTCATCGTCCCGCTGATAGAGCTCTCCGCCGCAGGCGTCGCACACGCCTCGCTGCTTTGACGGCGCAGAGATTTCGTGGTAGGGCGTCTGACACCCCCGGCATATCCATCGACTCGCGAGCCGCCGGACCAGCTCTTCGGTCTCCACTTCCAGCAGCAACGCCCTGTCTATGGCCTGCCCCTGCTCGGCCAGGGCCTTGTCCAAGGCCTCGGCCTGCTCGATAGTGCGCGGAAAACCGTCGAGTACGTACCCGCCGCGGCCGTTCAGCTCGCCTATGCGCTCTAGCACCATACGTATGGTTACATCGTCCGGCACTAGCTCGCCCTTGTCCATATACGTCTTGGCCAGCTTCCCAAGCTCGGTCCCTTCGCCGAGGTGCTTGCGAAACAGGTCTCCGGACGCGATGTGAGCCACCTCTGCACGCTCCGCAATGAGCGATGCCTGCGTTCCTTTGCCCGCGCCAGGGGGGCCCAGCAGGATGATGCGCACCAGACCCCTACTTCAAGAACCCTTCATAGTTTCGCATGAGCAACTGAGCCTCCAACTGCCTCATCGTGTCCAATGCCACGGACACCATGATGAGCAAGCTGGTGCTGGTCAGCAGCAGGGCCTGGATACCAGTGACCTGCTGGATGATGAACGGCGCTATCGACGCGAAGCCGAGGAACAAGGCACCGCCCCACGTGATCCGCAAGATCACCCGGTTCAAATACTGCTGAGTGGGGACTCCAGGTCGGATACCGGGGATGAATCCCCCATTCTTCTGGAGGTTTTCGGCCAGCTGCTGCTGCTGAAAAATCACCAGCGTGTAGAAAAAGGTGAAGATGACCGTCAGCACGAACACCAGCACCCAGTACCACGTGGACGTATTGGACAGCGCGGTTGTAACAAATAGCGCCGCTTGCGAAACGAAGCCCGGATTGGACGGGTTCGCGAAAATTCCTGCCACCGTCACGGGTATCTGCATGATGCTGAACGAAAAGATCAGCGGGATCATTCCGGCCGAGTTCACCCGTAGCGGGAGGTGCGTCGCGCCTGTTTGCCGGTACATCCGTCCGCCCCGAAAGATGCTCCGCCCGTACTGGACTGGAAGCCGGCGTTGGGCCTCGTTGAATACAACGATGAGGTAGACGAGCCCAAGACCTAGGACTACCAGCATGAACAGCCCGCCCACGTTGCCACGGGACTGAATGCCCTGCCCTAGCAAGCTGGGGAAGTTGGCCACGATGCCCGCGAAGATGATAAGCGAAACGCCGTTGCCAATACCCTTTTCCGAGATGAGCTCCCCCATCCAGACCAGGAGCATGGTGCCCCCCACGAACGAGACGGTCATAGTCAGGGTCGCCAGGGCGCCCGGACCGAAGAAAGTCACGTTGTGCGTAATGACCCCAGACCGCGACAACAGAAACAACTGACCATACCCTGAAAAAAACGCGATGGGCACGGTTAGCCAATTGGTGATTCTGTTTATCTGCTGACGTCCGGCCTCTCCTTCCTTGGCAAGTTGGGAAAGCTGAGGTATTACCGGTGTCAATACTTGGACTACGATAGACGCCGTGATGTACGGGAACACACCCAGCGCCACGATACTCAAGTTGCGGAACCCACCACCGCTGAACAGGTCGAAAAAAGCGATAAGCGAATTACCTTGGAAAAGATTCCCTAGAGCCGTACGGTCGACTCCGGGCACGGGAATGTGCGCCAAGAACCTGAAAATGACCAGCATTCCCAGCACGAACAAAATCCGGGCCCTCAGGTCCGGCGTGCGGAATGCATCGATCATGGCCTGAATGAGCGCCGGGCGTCCCCCCGACTGCCGTGCAGCTACTTGTCCAGCTCGCACGCGCTACCCCTCCTCCACTGTGCCGCCCGCGGCCTCGATCCTCGCCCGAGCGGACGCCGACAACTTCGCAGCCTTTACGGTGAACGCCCGAGTCAATTCTCCCCTACCAAGTATCTTTACCGGCTGGGCAGCATGACGAACCAGTCCATGCCGTTCCAGCACTCCGGGCGTCACCTCACGGACCTCTTCTGGCAGCGTATTGAGCCGGTCCAGGTTCACCACCTGGTATTCGACACGAAACTGATTGGTGAAGCCGCGGAGCGACGGCAGACCTTTGATCAGAGGATTCTGTCCGCCCTCGAAGCCTGGGCGAACACCGCCGCCCGTCCGTGCCTTTTGTCCTTTCACGCCACGGCCGGAATACGTGCCCTGGCGGGACCCATTGCCTCTCCCCACGCGCTTTCGCTGTTTGCGCTCGTGGACCGGGCGTATCTCATGCACTTGCATACGCTACTTCTTCCCTTCCTCTACCGGCTCGACTACAACCAAGTGCCTGACCTTGTGTAACATGCCCCGGACCGTGGGCGAGTCCTCATGCTCCACGGCGTGGTTCAGGCGCCGAAGCCCCAATGCCCGAATAGTCCGGCGCTGGTCCCGCTCGAAGCCGATTTCACTGCGGACCCAACTGATGCGGAGCTTAGCCATTGCCTTCACCTTCAGCAGGCGCAGGAGCAGGAGGCGTCGCCTCCGCCGATGCCACCACCGGAGGCGCTGACCGCCCTCCCGTAGCTGAACCCTCTCGGCTCTCAGGCTGCTGCCTGGGCCGCCGCTCGCCACGGTCGCGGTCACGGCCGCGGAAGCCTCCGCCACCTTCGCGGCGCATGGGGCCGCGGCGCTCCGGGGTCAGGGGAGGAAGCGTCGCTACGTTCACAGCTTCGCCTTCCTTGCCCTGCAGTTGCTGTAGTCCCACCATCGTAGCCTTCACGACATTGATAGGATTTCGACTGCCCAGCGCCTTTGCGACGATATCCCTCACCCCCATCGCTTCCATCACCGCGCGGACAGCGCCTCCGGCCTTTACTCCAGACCCCGCGGGGCTGGGGCGCAGCAACACCATGGACGCGTCATATTTCGCGGTTACCGCATGGGGAATCGTGCTTCCCTTCATGGGAACTGCAACCATGCTCTTCCTGGCGATCGTCGTACCTTTGCGCACAGCGTCGGGCACCGCGGCGCCCTTACCGAGACCGATGCCGACGCGCCCGCGTCCATCGCCGACGACCACCATAGCGTTGAACGTCAGATGGCGCCCGCCCTTCACGACTTTTGCCACGCGGCGGATGTGGACAACCTTTTCCTGGACCTCTCCGGCTTCCTCAAAGCCCCGGTCGCTTCCCGATTGCGTCGTCAAAACTCCAGGCCCTCCTCTCGCGCAGCGTCGGCTAAAGCCCTCACCCGTCCGTGGTACTGGTACCCACCACGGTCGAACACAACCCGTTGAACACCATGGGCCTTAGCCCGGCTTGCCAACAGCTTGCCCACTTCCCGTGCAGCGTCAACCTTAGGCAGGCCATCCTGGACCTCCCGAGAATGCGCGGCAGCCACCGTGTGTCCTCGCGTGTCGTCAATGACCTGCGCGTATGTGTGGTTAGCGCTGCGAAACACGTTGAGCCGTGGACGCTCAGGCGTGCCACTTACTCGTCGACGCACGCGCTGGTGACGCAAGTGCCGGGCAGCGACCGATGTTTTACTCTTAGCCATTCCCACTTACCTCTTGCCGGCGGCCTTGCCCGGCTTGAGCCGGAGCATTTCTCCCGCATAGCGCACGCCTTTGCCCTTGTAAGCATCGGGGGGCCGCAGCCGGCGTATGCGGGCCGCCAGCTCACCCACGGCCTGCTTGTCATTCCCCCGTACGTGGATACGGTTATTGCCTTCGACTTCGAGGGAAACCCCTTCCGTGGGTTGAACGACAACCGGATGGCTGAACCCGAGCTGCAAGTTAACGCCCTTGCCCACCGCCTGTACGCGGTAGCCCACCAGCTCCAATGTCTTCGTAAATCCTTGGTCCACGCCAGTCACCATATTGGCGATCAGCGCTCGGTAGAGCCCGTGTAGCGCGCGAACATCTCGCTCGTCGCTGGACCGTTCCACGATGACGTGGCCGTCTTCCTGGCGAACCGTGACCTCTGGCCTCACCTTTTGGCGGAGCTCGCCGTTCTTTCCCTTGACGAGCACTTCTCCCTCGTCGATCTGTACGGAGACGCCGCTAGGCACTTGGATCGGCCTTTTTCCGATACGTGACACGTCCGTCTTCTCCTACCACACGTAGGCCATCAGCTCTCCGCCAATGCCCTTCCGGTACGCCTCTGCGCCCGTCATGATCCCTTGCGAGGTGGACACGATAGCGATACCAACTCCGCCAAAGGCCCGCGGCACCTCGTCCCGCTGCACGTGAATGCGCAGGCCGGGCTTACTCACCCGCTTGAGGCCAGCTATAGAAGGCTCACGCCTATCGTTATAGCGCAGGCGCAACCGCAACTGGTCCTGAGGCTTCTTTTTCACCACCTCGTAATCGCTGATGAACCCCTCTTGCTTGAGTATCTCGGCTATCGCCGCTTTCGTCTTGGATGACGGAAGCTCAATTTGCGGATGTTTCACCAGTTGAGCGTTTCTTATGCGCGTGAGCATGTCTGCAATAGGGTCAGTCACCGGCATTGCTTATCTCGCCTCCTACCAACTCGCCTTGCGAATGCCAGGTAGAGCACCCTCCAAAGCGAGCTCTCTAAAGCAGATCCGGCACAGGCCGGCGAACCTGACATACGCGCGCGGCCGTCCGCAGCGCTGGCACCGGTTCATGGCGCGCACGGAATACTTCGGCGCACGCTTCCACTTCGCGATCTTGCTCTTTTTAGCCATGCTCCCCTTTCACGCTACGCACTCTGTCCATCGCGGACGAATGGCATACCCATTAGCTGCAGCAACCGGAATGCCTCCGGGTCCGTCTTGGCAGTGGTGGCAATGATCACTTGAAGGCCTCGCACCTTGTCGATGGTGCCATAGTCAATTTCCGGGAACATGATCTGCTCCCGTAGACCCAGCGCGTAATTGCCTTTGCCGTCGAAGCTTGTCCTAGGCACCCCGCGGAAGTCGCGAATTCTCGGCAGTGCTACGCTTATCAGCCTGTCCAAGAACTCGTACATGCGGCGGCCGCGCAGCGTCACCATTGCGCCAATGGCCTGCCCCTCGCGCACTTTGAAGGCCGCGACGGACTTGCGAGCCTTAGTGATGACCGGCTTCTGGCCGGAGATCGCTGCCAGGTGCTGAGGCGCTGTTTCCAGTGCCCGGCTATTGGTCAATGCCTCGCCCAGGCCAATGTTCAACACCACCTTCGTAATCCGTGGCGCTTCCATTGTACTCTTGTAGCCGAATTCCCGGATAAGCGTCCCTCGAATCTCTTCACGGTAACGGCCCATGAGGCGGGGCAATGGACGGACGTCGTC
>JBJKQC010000310.1:0-7022 GCA_046705745.1 Dehalococcoidia bacterium | reverse complement strand
ACCCAGGGTTTAAAAACACACGCATCAATGGCCCTGCTACAAAAAGAGCTCCGGCTCCCGAAGTTAGCACCCCTAGCCATCCAAGAAATTGCCTCCGTGTCATATGCCTTAGTTCGGATGCCATAGTTCTCAACCCTTTTTCCTTCCTCCTACCTCTTCCCCATCTTCCTCATCTTCCTCATCGCCTTTTCCCTGGATCAATCCGGCCGCGCGGTCTAGCAGGATAGTAAGGTCCTTGAAGCCCATCTCGCCCGTGAATGCCGGATTGTCCCCGCGTTAGCCGCCTCACCTACATGTCGTTTCCAAAATGACAGGTGCCCCTTCCAGCAAAATGACCCCGAGGAAATATGCGTTCAAAACCACCGAAGTAAGGGCCAAAAACTGGGAGCGCTGTACGCGCGCATCTCCGTCTCGGATCGTTGCGCTCCGAAAATGTCGCCAGCTCATGATCCCGGCGGCGAGGGTCACGACAGCAAGCACTGCCGTGAAGGCGTATATGGCAGACGGTAGCCAACTCCCGCAAAACAGCTGGATCATCAGGAAATCGCCCATCTGGTGGGCAGCCCAGAGCACCAATCCCGTCAAAGCGAGAGTTGCCTGGGTGCGATTGCTGGGCAAGGGCCGCGCTTCGCTGTGATTTGCCATGTGCCTCCTTCAGGAAGCCGAGAAGTGCGGGAACACGTTTAGGGAAATGTAGACCGCAACCGCGATAACGTTCACAAAGTGCCAGTAAATGGCCATGTTCTCCACGGCCAAGTGCTGCTCCGATGTGAAATGTCCCAGCCAGGCGCGGAGTTGGGTAGTCGCGTTCATGAGCAGTCCACCGAGAACGTGCAGGGCATGGATTCCGGTAATGGTGTAAAAAAGCGAGCCATACGCGTTGGTGAAGTTCATGAAGTGCTGGGAGGGGTACACGATCCCGAATTGCATCGCTAGAAACGCGGAGCCGAGAACGAACGTCGCGGCTAAACCACCGCGCAGCACACATTGCCGCCCATGGCCAATGCCCCATTGGGCGATAAACATGGGAAGGCTGCTCACCACCAGGAGCCCCGTCATGATCCCCGAGACCTGTATCTCGGGAGGCTTAATGCCGGGGGGCGGCCAATGGGGACTGAAGTTACGAATGTAGAAGTAGGCAAAGAACAACCCTGCGAACAGCATGGTCTCGGTTGCGATAAACAGGACCATGCCCCACCAACCCACCGCCTTGCCGCCCCTCGCGCCTTCCGGAAGGTTCCCAACCTCGTTGAGTGTCCACTGGCTCACGCCTCAAACCTCCAGCCCGGCCATAACCAGCCGAAGAGCGCAATGGCTGACACAACAGCTCCGGTGATGCCTGTCGCCAATCGGACGACTGCCAAAGACGGCAGAATGCCGAAGAACATCATTAGCAGCCCAAAGGCAAGCACCACGGGCCAAAGCGTATCCTCCGGCATATGCAAGCGCTCTTCGGGCTCGGCATCCATCATCGTGGTGCTCAAGACGCGTTTGCCGAAAAGAGGACCCGCACCCGATCCGTGGATCGTCTCCGGCCTGTCCACCACAGGCTCGCCGTGTAGCCTCTGCCACAAGGGCTCTCGGCCGCTGACCACCGGGATATCAGCGAAGTTGTAAGGCGGCGGCGGTGAGGATGTCGCCCATTCAAGCGTTCCCGCACCCCAGGGATTCGGTCCGGCCGGCAAGCCGACCTTGAGGCTTCTCAGGAAGTCGATGATGAAGATGAGAACGCCCACAGCAAGAATGAACCCGCCGATACTGGAGATGAGGTTGGGCAGGGCCCAGCCGAGTCCAGCGGAATATGTAGAAACACGGCGCGGCATGCCAAGCACCCCGCTGATGTGCATGGGGAAGAACGTTAGGTTCATGCCAACAAAAATGGCCCAAAAGCAAAGCCGCCCCAAGCGCTCGCTCAACATGCGCCCCGTTATCTTCGGCACCCAGTAATATAGGGCGCCGAAGACGGGGAACACGGCCCCTCCGAACATGACGTAATGAAAGTGGGCCACGACAAAATAGCTGTCTGTCACCTGCCAGTCGAAGGGTACGGCCGCAAGCATGGGGCCCGTGAGGCCACCGATGACGAACTCAGCGATAAATGCTGCGGCAAACATGAGTGGTGGCTTCCACACCGGCCGGCCGTAGAATAGGGTAGCGAGCCACCCAAATATCTTGACGGCAGTGGGGATAACGATCATCAGGGTATCCGCGCTGAAGAAGCCCATGGCTGCTGGCGGCAGGCCCACGGCGAACATGTGATGCCCCCATACACCGAAACTCATCGCGGCGATCCCTACCGTACCCGCAACTGCGGACATATAGCCAACCAGCGGGCGGCGGCAAAAGGTCGGTATGATCTGAGATACGAGGCCAAAGGCGGGCAGCACGATTATGTAGACCTCTGGGTGGCCGAACATCCAAAACAGGTGCTGCCAAAGGAGTGGGGCGCCGCCTCCGATGGGGTTGTAAAAGTCGGCCCCAAACAACCGCTGGATCTCCAGTAGGACGCAGGCGACCGTCAATGGGGGGAGGGCAAATATTATGTCGAAGGACGTGGCTAAGATGGTCCAACAGAAAAGCGACATTCTGGACAACGACATGCCGGGTGCCCGGAACTTCAAGATTGTCACGATGAAGTTGATGGCCCCCGCCGTGGTGGAAATGCTCAGGAAGATAAGCGACAGGAGATAGAAGTCTATGTTCGCGTTGGGATCGAACGCTGCGCTGGAAAGTGGCGTGTAATTGAACCAACCCGCATTGGGCATGGCGCCCACGAGATAGCTGGAGTAAAGCAATATGGCAGCGAAGAGATACACCCAGTAGCTAAATGCGTTGAGCCGTGGAAAGGCCATGTCCCGGGTGCCAATCAACAAGGGAATGAAGTAATTACCGAAGCCGACTTCCATGGGAATGACGAAGAAGAAGATCATGGTGGTCCCATGCATCGTGAACATCTCGTCGTAGATCGCCGGTGTCATGATGCCAAGGTCCGGCTGCGCGAGCTGGGCCCGCATGCCAAGAGCTTCCAGACCGCCCAGTATGAACAACACAAAGGCAGTCACTAGGTAGCGCTTGCCAATTTGCTTGTGGTCCACGCTGGACAGCCAGCCCGCCAAGTAAGTGGGGGTTTTCCATACCTCGCGTAGTTGTTCCTCAGCTAGCGCCACCTGTTCTCCCCCTCTACTTGAGCGATTCCAAGTAAGCGGTGATGGCCCCAAGCTCTTGGGGACTGAGCGTCATATCCGGCATCAAAGCCCCTGGCTTGAACTTCTGGACCTCGATCATCCATGCGGCCACATTCGCGGGCGTGGTAGGGAGTGTCCCTGCCCCTATGAATTGCCGGGACATGAGGTGTGTGAGGTCGGGGCCAACGTCTCCGTTAGCGGGCGTTCCACGGATGGTGTGGCACGAAGCGCATGTACGATTCATGAATGTCTTCTCCCCTTGCACTTCTAGTGGAGTCTTCGGCGGGGCCGCCGGCTGGCTTTCATGGGCTGCCCAAGAGTTGAAAGCTGCCGGAGTCTCAGCGATCACCAAAAACTTCATACGTGCATGTTCCACCCCACAAAATTCGGCACACTGGCCACGATAGACCCCGGGATGGGACGCTTCGATCTGCATGTTGTTTGGATGGCCTGGGATAAGGTCCGTCTTCCCGGCAAGCTCAGGCACCCAGAAGCTGTGGATAACGTCGTCGGACTTCAAGACAATATGCACCGGCTGGCCAGCCGGTATGTGAATCTCATTGGCAGTCACCACTCCAAGGCTGGGGTATCTCACCTCCCACCACCACTGGTGCCCTACTACCTCGATTTGAAGCTCGTGCGGGCTGGTGGGAGTCAAAATAGACCTCATCATCCACATAGCCGTGACGAACAACGGGACCAGCATCACGACCGGCAGGACAACACCGCCACCAATGATCAAGAGCCGACCATGCGGCGGGTCCCTCAGGTCAACAGGCGTATTCATCGACAACCGGCCGCGCCGGATGAGAGCGAAGATCCCTATTCCAATGACGATGCCGTATACAAAGGAAGCGGCCCCAGCCATCGCCCAACCCAACGCCGCAATGGGAGCCGCGTCAGGACCTTGTGGGTTAAAGACAGAAGGCGACTGCTGACAGCTGACAAAGGCCGGAAGGGCGCAGACCAAGAACAAGATGGCGACAGTTGGCCGCCGATGGAGTCGCACCCGGAGGCGGTGCTCCCTGCCGAGCTGCCTCCGAGCGCGATGACTTTGTCTGAGCATCTTGGTCAAGGGCTAACCCACCAGTCCTTACTACTGACTACGGTGGTTCCATTGCGATATTCTGGAGCTACCGGTCCCCCGCGAACGGTATGGTGCTCAGAAGTGCCAGTGCCTCCTGGCGTGAGTCCAGGCGCGTATGCTGCGCCACCACAGGCACATCGGACTCGATAACGCTGGCGACATCAGTGCCCACGGGGATGGGCTCCGGATCCTTCAGCTCATTGAGGCGAACGTGTTTCGTGCGCTGGGGCGGGACGGTGACCTCGTAAGGCCCAGCAGGAGGCCGGTCCGCGAAGTAGACGGTGATAGCCACATGGGCTTCCTGACGCCCCACGTTTAGCAGGCATACGGTCTCATGGCTCGTCATCTGTGGGGCCGGGCCGCTGCTACTTTCCGGTATATAGCCCTCGGCCAGCGCCCACTGTCGGCGCCCTATAGCTCCATCCTCCATGCGGCACTCCTCCTACAGGCTGATGAGCGCGAGGCCGGTGCGCTCGTCCGACTTGCGCCGAAGGTGCGCGGGAGGTTCGTTGATAATGACCTCCAGGGTCGGGCGGACGTGGCCCCGGAAGATATGGCCGCCTACGGTCGTCCCATCGGCCTTGCCCAGAACCACGTGCATATGGACCTTTGGCTCGCCGTTCTGCTCGGCAATGTCCCCAATGAGCGAAAGGACCTCCACCTGCTCCTTCACGGGGATGTGTTTGTAGTCCTTCTTGGCCCAATCGAAATAGCCAAGCTCCACGTCTTGAAAGCCGCCGATGGCATTGATGCGTCCGGCCGTCAGCCCCTGTTCCTTCGCGAAGGACGTCAGGCCTTCCATCACCTCGTCGCCCTCGTCAAAGATGAGCGCAAAGGTCTTTTCATTGCCGTCTTGCAATAGCTTCGACTTCATGAACGCCTCCCTTTCATAACCAACCACGCCAGCGCGCCGAGGCTCGCGGCTCCCGCCGAAGCCAGGGCCGCCGACCGGCCGGGGCCGGCACCATCCACAGACGCCAGCTCCCCGGCCACGGCTTCTGCCCGCTCTCCGCTGACGCCTCCCATCCCGCGGCGCAACGCCACTTGGATAGCCTGGGCGATGTGGATGCCCTGGCGCTGCGTTCCGTCCTTGATCTGCTCCCGGCAGCTGAACCCGTTGGCAATGACCAAGGTGTCTGGGTGAGCGCCCCGGACCGCCGGCAAGAGCCGCCGCTCTCCGATGGTCATGGAAACGTCGTACTTCGGCTTTTCCAGACCGAACACCCCGGCCATGCCGCAGCAACCCGCGTCCAGCACCTGGTAGTTGAGGCCGATTGCTTGCAGAAGCTCGCGCTCTGCTTTCGTGCCCATCACGGCGTGGTGGTGGCAGTGCACCTGTACTATGGCGTCGGCGTCCAGCTTGGGTGGCCTGTAGTGGGCGTCCGGCTTGAGGAACTCGCTAAGCGTGACCGCCTGCCTGCTGAGCCGGTGGGCGCGCTCGTCATCTAGGAAAAGGTTGGTGAGCTCATCGCGGAAGGTGGCAACGCAGCTCGGCTCCGTGCCGACGATGCGCGTGCCAGCGTCTATCTCCTGCGCCAGCGTCTTCATCGTGCCTTGCAGGAAGCTTTTGGCCAGCCCCAGCCAGCCGAAGTCAAAGAGCGGCCGGCCGCAGCAGAGCGTCTTTTCCGGAATCAGGACTTGGTAGCCCGCGTCCTCCATGACCTCGACCGCTGCCTGACCCACTTCAGGCTTGAAGAAGTTGGTCCAAGTGTCTGGCCAGTAAATGACCTTGGGCCTACCCTCGTTCTTCACGCCCCGCTCGTTGAACCAAGACCTGAAGGTCTGGTGAGCGAAGGGAGGAATCTCACGCTGCGGAGCGATGCCGCCGATGTACTTGACCAAACGCCCAAGTCCAGGGGCCTTCGTCACCGCGTTCACCAGGCGGGGCATCCGGGCGGCAATGCGGGCCCACCAGACGATCAGGCCGGTGCTATAGGCTACGCGGGGCCGCATGCGGCGCGCGTAGTAGTGGGACATGAACTCCGCCCTATATGTGGCCATGTCCACGTTGACCGGGCATTCGGTCTTGCAGCCCTTGCACGAGAGGCACAGGTCCAGAGCGTCCTTCACGGCCTCTTCGCGCCACCCCTTATCGAGCGGGTCTCCCTGGATCATCTCGAAGAGCAACCTGGCCCGGCCGCGCGTCGCGTGCTTTTCCTCATGGGTGGCCATAAAGCTGGGGCACATGACGCCGCTCTGGAGCTTCTCGCACTTCCCTATGCCGACACAGCGGAGGATCGCATAGGAAAAATCGCGCTTGTCCTTGGGGAACTGGAAGTGTGTTTTCGGATGCCATGGGTGATAGTCCGGCCCTGTCCGCAGGTTCTCGTCCATGGCATAGGGGTCCACGACCTTCCCTGGGTTCATCTTCCACTGGGGGTCCCAGATGGACTTGAACTCCCGGAATGCCTTCACCAGCTCCGGGCCGAACATCTTGGGCAGCAGCTCTGCCCGCGCCTGCCCGTCTCCATGCTCGCCGGAAAGCGACCCGCCGTAGCGGACGACCATGTCCGCCGCTTCGTTCATGAACTCCCGGAACCGCTCGACGCCGGGTTGGTTCTCAAAATCGAAATCGATCCGGCTGTGGATGCAGCCCTGGCCGAAGTGCCCGTAGAGCGCGCATTCATATCCGTAGCGTTCCAGCAACGCCCGCACGACTCGCAGGTAGGGACCGACTTGGTCCGGCGGGACGGCCGAGTCCACCCACCCGGGCCATGCGACGTCTTCTCCCGGCACGCGCGCTGTGGCGC
>JBJKQC010000309.1:0-2990 GCA_046705745.1 Dehalococcoidia bacterium | reverse complement strand
TCCCCGTCGCACGTGGCGGCAGATATCGTGAGCTGCCCCCGGCGCTGGCTTCGATACCCTCAGCAACCATTGACGGTCATTTCACAACGCTTCACGGCCAAATCACGGGACACTCACACACGCTGTTTACGATTTTGCCGCGGTGCGGAAGCGCGGGGCCATTGCCCTTACGCTATTCGTAACCGATCGGCTTCGTTTGTGCATGCGGGAAAATCTGGAGGAGGTGTAAGGGATGGGTTATGCACAACGCTCGCTTGGGTTCCTGATGAGGCGGTTAGTCTACCTTGGCTGGACAGGTGTCCATAACCAAAGAAGGTGGACGAGGATGCTCACGCGAGCATCGATGGGCGCTCCGCTCTTGGCGTTGGTCCTGCTGCCGGCCTTTCTCGTAAGCAACACGGTCAGCGCCCAGACCACGACGCCGGTCCCCGGTCCTACCGTGTTTCCAGCACCGACTACTTCGCCCACGCCAACCCCAGGCGGCGGTGGTGGAGGCAACGCGGCCAATGTCGAGCAGTTCTCATGGGATTTCGGTGATTGGTTCACCGGATCGAAAAGCGATGTTCAGGCCTCGATCAGTGACGGGAAGTACAGCATTACCGTCGGGCCCGGCCAGGCCTATTTCTTCACCCCGAACTCGGTGCCTACAGGCACGGATCAGGCGGTGCAGGCTGACCTGGACCTGAAAGCGGGTTACGCCGGGGTGGCTGTCCGCTACTCAAAGGACAGCAATGGCGACTTGAATTACTACGACTGCTTCCTCAATGACGACGGCACCTACGGCTGCGGCGTCGAAGTCGGAGGTAACTGGAAGGCGATCATCGACGCGACGGCGACCCCGGTCATCAAGAAGGGCCAGGTGAACACATTGCAGGTGACGGCTATCGGAAGCAGCATCACGGTCACCATCAACGGGACCGATGTCAACACGTTCACCGACTCGCAGCTCAAGACGGGTGAAATTGCACTCGAGGTGGGCAGCCCCTCGCAGGACACGAACGGCCAGGCATCCTTCACGAAGGTGAAGGCGGAGATCATAGCGCAGTAGTGGGCTCACGCCCGTCTGTGGCACATCGTCACACCAAAGCCAGCCACGGCGCGCGCCGTGGCTGGCTTCTTTTGCCCTCTCCAACGCGGACGCATTGCCACTTCCCCTGCGACGCCTCTGGGTCTGCGCCGCTCGCCGCGCCCGCCCTCATTCCTCACTTTTCACCAATTGACGTGCTACTTCCGACCGCCCTAGACTGCCTTACTTTCACAAGGGGCGCTCACCCCTGAGGAACGCCATGACCACGGAGCCGATCACCCCCGACCAACGTCCCGAAGGATGGGACGCTATCGTCGCCAACTATGAGGCCGCCGTTGAGCCCGGCACCGCGCAGTTCGTCGCCCCCATGCTTGACCGCGCCGGCGTCGGCCCCGGGACGCGCCTCCTGGACGTCGCTGCCGGACCGGGCGTGCTCACCTTCGAGGCGGCCCGTCGAGGCGCTCAAGTCCTCGCCATCGACTTCTCTCCAGCCATGGTCGCCCGCCTCCGCCAACGCGCTGCGGAATCGCCCGTTCCCGGCGTCACCGCCGAGGTCATGGACGCCCAGGCCCTCGCCCTCCGCGACTCCGAATTCGACGCCATCTGCTCCAACTTCGGCGCGATCTTCTTCCCCGACCCCGTCCAAGGCTTTCGCGAGATGCGCCGCGTCCTGAAGCCCGGCGGCCGTGCCGTCGTAACCTCCTGGCCTGAGCCCGCACGGCAGCAAGTAGCTCAGGTGATGATGCAGGCCGTGCGCGCCGCGCTGCCGCCCGACATCACGCCCCGCCCGCCCGTCTGGCTTCAATTCCAAGACCCGGATGTCCTCCGCACCGCCATGCTGCAGGCCGGCTTCACTGCGGTCTCCGTCGAAACCATCCCCGGCGAATGGCATATGCCATCCGTTGCCTGGGCGCGGGAGAACCTCGTCAACATGGCCCCCGCCACGCAAGTCCTCTTTGACGGCCTCACGCCCGCTCAGCGCGAGGTCGCCCTGGACCACATCGCCAAGAGCCTCACCGAGCGCTTCGGCGACGCCCCGCCCGTCCTCCACGTCGAGGCCCACATCGCCGTCGCCGTAAACGCCTAGGTGTCCCTCGCGCCCGTCCCCCTTGTCACCTTCTTACCATCCACCACTCGCTCCCGCTTGCGGAGAAGGCTGGCCACGCTGGTGGGCAACGCTGGCCGAGCCCGTCATCTCGCTGGCGAGCTAGACTGGTCCAAAGACGGGGATGCCCCGTCCTTCGCTGTTCCCACCGGCTTCTTCAGGAGGCCCAAAAGACCGTCGAACACCACCCTGAACGACTCGATTCGCTGTGCCAGCGTGGTAATGCCCTCCAACTCTTCCTCGGGCCAAGGGATCAAAGAGGCGAACGTGCTTTCAAGCTCGCGAAAACGCCCATCCACCGCCCTGGCCGCCTCCGTCTCGATGGAATTCGCCGCCTCCATCGCCTCTTGAATAATGGCCTCGGCTTCCTTTCTGGCTTGGGAGATGGTCGCTTGCGAGCGCTCTGTGGCTTCCCGGTCGGCTTCATCCATGATTTCGGTAGCCACTCGTTGGGCGCTCTCGACGGTCTTACTCGCGAGCTCATTCAACGACGCAATGTGCGACATGCGTTGCTCTGCGACCCGCTGCTTGGTCAGCAGCCTCTCCACAAACTTGACCACGTCGACTTCCGACAGCCCATGGTCAACCACACGGAAGTCCGCTCCCCACAGCGACTTCACGCGCACGGTGTCCATGTCTTGGTCTGGTCCGGACATCAAGTAGCTGATTCCTTGCATGTGGGATTATCCGACCGCAACGGCGCCGTTCACCTTGCCCGTCTCACGGGAAAGAGGCGCAACAACGCCTACTGGTACCGCCTGCCCATGCTCTTCGGTGGCACTGGCCATCCATCCGCCGCTGGAGAGCACTTCTGCGGAGACGCCCGCGACAGCACTCCTGACTTCCGCGGTCACCTTG
>JBJKQC010000308.1:0-4729 GCA_046705745.1 Dehalococcoidia bacterium | reverse complement strand
GCTACTACCTTCTGGATGGCGTGGTCCCCCGGACCCGGATCTTGGAAGCCCTCCAACGCGTCCGCGCCATTTCGGAGCAGCACGGGCTGCCCATTGCCAATGTTTTCC
Organism: Dehalococcoidia bacterium; assembly: GCA_046705745.1. Lineage (GTDB taxonomy): Bacteria > Chloroflexota > Dehalococcoidia > Lucifugimonadales > Australimonadaceae > JBJKQC01. Next base: position 4,621 of record JBJKQC010000308.1, on the reverse strand, counting down.
ACGCAGGCGACGGGAATCTGCACCCTTGCGTGCTCTTCGACGAACGCGTGCCGGGGCAGGTCGAGCGCGCCAAGGCGGCCGGGGGCGCCATCCTGCGCATGTGTGTGCAGCTTGGCGGCGCTCTGACCGGCGAGCACGGCGTCGGCATGGAAAAGCAGGAATACATGGACATGTGCTTCACGGAAGCCGATCTGGCGGCCATGGCGCGTCTCAAGCCCGCTTTCGGCTCCTATGAGATGTTCAACCCTGGCAAGGTCTTCCCGACCGGCGCCGCCTGCTGTGACATGTCTTATCGAGCAGCAGTTGCGAGAGCAGGTGCCGATGCATTCATTTAGTAAGCGCGCCCCCTCAGCGGACGCCTCCACCTTGGGACGCGCCTTGGCCGATGCTGTCTCCTCTGAGGTCCAGACCACCCCTGAGCGCTTGCGAGGCTACTCTGCCGTGGGGATGCTCCCTGCCGCCGCCGTGGCCCCCACTGCCGACGAGGAGGTAGCGAAGGCGCTGGAGGTCGCATCCCGGCACGAAGCGGCCATTGTGCCCTGGGGTGGCGGTACGCGGATGCACTTGGGCAACAAGCCCCGTGCCTACGACCTCGCTCTCGACATGCGCCGAATGGACCAAGTGGTGGAGCACCAACCTGCGGATCTGACGGTGACCGTTCAAGCCGGCTGCACTATGGCCGCGTTGCAGCAAGAGCTTGCCAAGCAAGGCCAATTTCTCCCTGTAGACGTTCCCCTGCCCCGCAAGGCGACCATCGGCGGGGCGCTCGCGGTCGGCTGGGGCGGCCCAGCGCGATCGGCCTACGGCCCGCCTCGGGACTGGGTCATCGGCATGCGGGCCGTCTTGCCCAACGGTGCCATTGTCAAAAGCGGCGGCAAAGTGGTGAAGAACGTCACCGGTTACGCCATGGACCGGTTGTTCATCGGCTCCCTGGGCACCCTTGGCATTCTCCTGGAAGTAACCTGCAAGGTACTCCCACTTCCCAAAGCGACCCACACCGTCGCCGCCTCCTTCGCCACACCTGGCCCCGCCATTTCCGCTGTCCACGCCATACGCCGGGATGGCCTCGTGCCCATGTCCGCTGAGCTGCTAAACCCCGTCCTCCTCAAGCGTTTCCTGCAGTCGGTGTCCGTCGCTGTTGAGGACAGCACATCCTGGGCGCTGCTTCTCCGCGCCGGCGGACGGCAGTCCACGGTGGACCGCATGGTGTACGCTTTCAACCGCCACTGTCATGAGACCGGCGCGGCGCGCGTGGAGTCCGTCCCCGACGCGGATGTAGCGGGAGTCTGGAACGCTCTGACGGATTTAAGCCACGCGGAAGCGGTGCCCAGTCTCGCTTTGCACATCACGGGCCGGCCGAGCCAAGGAAGTGATCTCGTACAATTGGTGCAACAGGCCGTCGAAAGCAGCGGCCTAGAAGAGTTCGGAGTAGTTGTCAGCCCAGCCTACGGGGGCCTGTCCGCATTCGCCTGGGGTGACCTCCCGCGCGAAGCGGTCCCCGCCGTCACCGCTGGAATCGCTGCCTTGCGAGAGCGACTGGCCTTGCTCGGGAGCCAGGTGGTGGTGGAGCGCATGCCAGACGAAATGCGGCCGCTGACGGGCACTTTTGGACTGCCCATCGACGAGCTTCGCATCATGCGCGCCCTGAAGGATGAGTACGACCCTACTCAGCTGCTCAGCCCCGGACGCTTCCTAGGAGAGATCTAGCTTGACCGAGCCGCATCCGATGGTTTCCATGCCCTCGTCGTTCTCCGGGCCCGATGCCCCTCGGGAGGAAGACCTCTACCGCTGCGTGCACTGCGGCTTCTGCCTGACCGCCTGCCCCACCTACCTGGAGACAGGCCTGGAGACGGAATCGCCGCGAGGCCGCATTCTCCTAATGAAAGCTGCGCATGAAGGGCGTATTGCACTGACCGATGAGGTTGTCTCGCATTGGGACCTCTGCCTGCAATGCCGCGCCTGCGAGGTCGCCTGCCCTGCGGGGGTTCCGTACGGCCGCCTCATGGAGTACACCCGCGCCCAGGTCCAGCGCCGGCGCCCCGGCCCGCTCGCCGCGCGGTTGATGCGCTGGCTGGTGTTGCGCCAGATCCTGCCTCACCCCGGGCGGCTAGAGCTGACCGCTCGCCTCCTGCGTTCGTACCAACGTACGGGCCTCCAGTGGCTCGTCCGCCGCACCGGCCTTCTTAGGATGGTACCGCCGCTCCGGCAAGCCGAGTCCGCGCTGCCACCGGTGCCATCTAACCCCTTCCGCGCGCGTGGCCAGGTCTACCCCGCCCAGGGCGTCCGCCGCCACCGCGTAGCGCTTCTTTCCGGCTGCGTCATGCCACTCGTCCAGGCCTCCACCATGCAGGCCGCCGTCCGAGTGTTGACCCGCAACGGCTGCGAAGTCGTGGTACCGGAAGGCCAAGTCTGCTGCGGCGCGCTCACCACCCACAACGGGGACCGTGAGACGGCAAAGACGATGGCCCGCAGTAACATGGCCGCCTTCTTGGAAGCTGACGTCGATTTCATCATCACCGCGTCTGCCGGGTGCGGCTCAACCATGAAGGAATACGAAGAGCTACTCCGAGACGACCCTGCCGATGCCGAGAAGGCACGGCGCTTCAGTGGGATAGTCCGGGACATCACCGAGTTTCTTGCGGCACTGCCCCTGACGCCACCGACCGCGCCACTCCCTTTTCGCGTGACCTACCAGGACTCCTGCCACCTGGCGCATGCCCAGCGCCAGACCACCGCGCCCCGCGCCCTCTTGAAGTCCATCCCCGGTCTAGAGCTAATCGAGATGCCGAATTCAGACCGCTGCTGTGGCGCGGCGGGCACCTACCAGCTCACCCAGCAGACCATGTCTGCGCGCTTGCGCACCCACAAGATGGAAGACGCCGCAACCACCTGCGCCGAGGTCATCGCCACGGCCAACCCCGGCTGCATGCTGCAACTGGAGCTGGGCGTGCGGGAGGCCGGCCTCCAAGCAAGAGTCTGCCACGTGGTGGACTTGCTGGACCAGGCGTACATTGCTGGCGACCGGGCGACAACGTGAGGGAGGGTGCGCGCACTCAACTGGACCTCTTTGTTCACATGCTTGCCAATCACAAACCGGAGGGGCGCCACCATGGCAGAGCGTCACACTCAGGCCGAAGCGCCACACTTCACGCGGGAGATGCTTGTCGGAAGCCTGCGGTACTTCCGCCAAGACCTTGAGGCCACCCTCAGCGGCGATACAAGCGACGAACGCGCTCGCAATCGCCTACAAGCGGCCCAACGCTTCGGCCTCGACAAGCTCGCGCCCGAGGCGATTGCCGCCGTTGACGCCGCTTTGAGGGAGCTGGAGACGAAACAATGGCCGAGGAATCTCGCCGCCCGATTCCTTGCCTTGGCCGGCGCCATACGCGCCATGGCCGAGGCCAATAATGTCATCGCCAACGACTCTCCTCATGCTGACCTCACCCAACTCGCAAAGGCTATGGCCCGTATAGAACAAGCAGTGCGCCAAAGCGTTTGACCTATATTTCCTAACCGTGCGTTGAGCACGCCCATGCGTCCATCCAGCCTGGGTCGCGGTCCGACAATAGGTGCATTGACCGGGGATGTTCCGAGAAGTAGCGTTGGGCCATTCGCGGCAGGAGGTCCAACTTCATGGATGCTCAAGGGCGGTCCGTATACTTCATCGATAACCGTTTGCAGCAACAAGTGCTGGATGTGAGAGCCTGCATCGGCGCCATTCATGACGCCTACCGCGCGTGGGGTCTCGGCGATGCCGCCATTCATCCCAAGAATGAGCTTCACGTCTACAACGATTCCGGTTACTACAACTTCGGCACCATGTACGGTGCCGTCCAACCCATGGGTCTCGCCGCCATTCGCATCAAGTCGGACTATTACCTGGCGAAAGGCCCCGCCTCATACGGAGACAAGCACGCCGGCGTCGAAGGGCAATTCTGTGGGCTGGTCCTGGTATTCGACTCCACGAATGGTCTCCCCTTGGCCATCCTGAACGACGGTCATATCCAGCACGTCCGGGTCGCCGCGGGGGCCGCCGTAGCCGCCCGCTACCTGGCCCAAGAGGACGCATCCGTTCTGGGCATCCTCGGCTCGGGCGGCATGGCCCGCTCCCATGCCGAAGCCCTCTGCACCGTCCGGCCCATCAGCCGGATCAAGGTCTACAGCCCCTCCGTGGAGCACCGAACGGCCTTCGCCCGGGAGATGCAAGACCGCCTCGAAGTGGCCGTCGAAGTCCAGGAGCGCCCGGAGGACGCGGTGCGCGGCTCCGATATCGTGGCCTGCTGTACGAATTCCACCCGCGCCGCCGTCCTCGATGCGGACTGGCTGGAACCGGGAATGCACGTCACCAACGTCCTCGGCGCTGAGATAGGCGGTGACCCAGCCGCCCGGTTCGACTATGCCGTCAAGAACCAGCCCATCCGCCCCATGAATGATGCCTTCGCTGTCGCCGGCCAACCCCCAGCCGGAGTCACGCCCCGGCCGCAAGGATGGAAGCCGCCGGTCGTGACCGACGAGATGCCCCTGCTAAGCGACGTGGTCTCCGGCAAGACGCCGGGAAGGACCAGCCCTGACCAGATCACCTACTTCAGCAACAATGAAGGGACCGGCATTCAGTTTGTCG